>NZ_JBHVBL010000024.1:0-67195 GCF_042668165.1 Arthrobacter sp. NPDC057388 | reverse complement strand
CAGCGCATGAAGCGCACCGGGGCCTTCTTCCTGCCTGCCGTCCCGGCTCCCAGGCCTGTCCAGCCTGCCCGGCATTTGCTCCGCGTTGCGTGTCGCTCCCGCCCGGGCATACGATGAGCTATCGAACATATGTTCGAAAAGGAAGTGGACATGCAGGCCTCGCAGCCAGAACCCTTGGCTCTCAACGAGCCACTGATACTTCCGTTCGCACCGGAAGCGGTTGCCTGCGGCTTCCCCAGCCCGGCCGAGGGATACTGGGCCGGGGACCTCGATCTTATTCAACACATGGTCCGCGACCCGGCCTGCACGTTCATATGGCGCGCAGCCGGCCATTCCATGACCGGAGCTGGAATCAACGACGGTGACCTGCTGCTCGTGGACCGGGGGATCGATCCCATTCCGGGCAAGATCGTGATCGCTGTCGTCGATGGCGAATACACCGTCAAGCGGCTGGACGTCATCCAGGGGCGCACTGTTCTCCTGGCAGAGAACCTCGACTACGCAGACATCGTTCTCCAGGAACACACGGAGATGTCGGTCTGGGGTGTAGTCACCTGGATCCTGCATGCTCCGAAAGTCAGGCGTGGTGTCAGACCCCGCCGATAGTCTCCGGCCGTGCCAATGACTGTTCCTGCTCCAGCGCCCGATCAAATTGCACTCGTAGACTGCGTCTCCTTTTACGCCAACGCCGAGCGGGTCTTCGACCCAACGCTGCGCGACCGGCCGACCCTTGTCTTGTCGAACAACGACGGCTGTGTGGTCGCCGCGTGCCCGTTGGTGAAGGCATTGGACCCCGACATCATGGGCAAGCCATGGTTCAAGATCCGTGGCTGGTGCCAAGCCAAAGGTGTCGAAGCAAGGTCATCGAACTATGAGCTGTATGGCTCGCTGAGCGCACGGGTTGCCACCATCCTGAGTCGCTTCAGTGCATGGCAGGAGGTCTACTCGATTGACGAAAGCTGGCTGAAACTCCGGGGGACTCCTGACGAGCTCGGACAGCTGGGCCAGGAGATCCGCCGGTCTGTCCTCCAGCTGACCGGCATACCCGTTCGTGTGGCGATCGCTCCCACGAAGACCCTCGCCAAGGTCGCCGCTCTCGGCATCAAGAAGAACCCCGCGTTCAATGGAGTGCTCGATCTCCGGCGGTTTCCGGAGGAGCAGCTTGACCGGATCCTTGACTCCCTCCATGTGACTGACCTCTGGGGCGTCGCCGGGCGTAACGGCAAGCGCCTGGCTGCGCTCGGCATCCATACAGCCAGAGAACTCCGCGACGCTGATGCCAAATGGCTCCGTAAGCGTTTCTCCGTCGTCATGGAGAGAACAATCCTCGAGCTGCGGGGGCAGAAATGCATCGAGCTGGAGACTCAGCCGCGTGCCGCCAAAGACCAGCTCATCTACTCCAGGAGCTTCTCCCGCAAGATCACCGACTCTGACGAGATGCACCAGGTGCTCTCAATCTATGCCCAGCGGGTCTCGGCACGGTTGCGGGCCCAGGGTTCTGTCGCCGGCGCGCTCTCCGTATGGGTCTCGACCGGCTGGGCCGACGAAGGAACGGTCCCGCATACAGCCCACCGGGCTGTTCCGTTGCCTGTGCCGACGGATGACCCGATCACGCTCACCAAAGCCTGCAGCGCAATCCTGGCTGAACTTTTCCCTGCGCCTGGGATCCGCTACGCCCGTGCAGGAGTAGTGCTTACGGGGCTGCGCGCGGCCGACGGCGTTCAATTCTTACCTGCATTCCAATCCGAATTCGAAGACCGGGGAGTAGGGAAGGTGCTTGACGACATCACCAGAAAGCTCGGCCCGCAGGCGGTCGGTGTGGGCCTGGGCGGCATGAAGAGCCCGCCGGCATGGGAAATGAAGCGCGCCATGCTCTCGAAGCGCTGCACGACCCACTGGGACGAGCTGCCGGTCGCTGTGGCCTAGATGAAGTCCTGGCTTTGCCCGGAACCAGGCAAGGAGAATGACGCGACTAGAATCGAACGTCCACGTCAAACTCTTCCTCTTTGCGGCCTGTGAGCTTGGAGGCGGCTTGCTGCACGACTTCAGGGATCTCTTCGACGTTTCTGGCGTCGACTTCCAGTTCTGGAAATTCACTTACGGTCAAGGACAACCGCCCATCCTCGGCCTTCCTGATGTGGGTTGTGAGTCGCATGCGTGAACCCCCTGCTGATGCTTTTTGCCCGCCTCAGCTCCCAGCCTAAGCCCGACGCGTGAAAGTGTCCTACGAGATCACCCGGAGTATGGGCAGGGAAATCTCGGTGTGAGATTCGGCTATCAACATGGCCAATTGTGCCGGACCCCGGCCTTATGCTCAAAGCTATGGAAGTTGAACTGACCGTTGAAGATGCCCAGGGCGCAATGACCCGGGTCAGCGCCACCGGCCCCGACTACGACACAACCCTGGCCGCGGCAAAAGAGAAAATCCCGGAAGGATCCCGGGCGATCAACATCCGCGTGCCCGACCGGGATGTCTGACCGACCCGGCATACCCTCCCGGTGACCGTGGCGTAGATCTGCAGTGTCTGAGGTGCGTGCGAAGCTTGAAGACCACCGGCGGCGAAACCCCGTCGGTGCCAGCACAGCACAAGGGGGACCATGACTTACATCTACATTTCCGAACCCAGCTTCTGGTGGCGCGCCGAAGCTGCGCAGCTGCGCCAATTCGTACCCATCGACCCTGACGTCGACGACGGGCGGCGGCGCTGGCCGGACCGCGACGAGCAGCGCTGGAATCTGGTTGCACAGGCGGTCACCCAGGTCTCGCAGGCACTGGCTGCCGGCCAGTGGGAGCCCGACGAAGATAACAGCGGACACAGCCTGGTCCGGATTGACGCCGAAGAACTGAGTAACACTGAGAAGAACATCGTCCGGAAGTGGTTCAGCGTGGACGAGCCCGTGGGCATGGATCCCTGGTTCGAACCGCTGCAGAACGGCCGGCACCGGCTCTGGTCGACACTGGACTTTTTCGGCAGTGAACCGGTTCCCATCAAGGGCGACGCCATCGGCTACGCGAATCCGGCGGACGCCGAGGTGCTGGGGGCCAACTGGCAGCACCTCTTCGCGAAGAACGTCGAAGAGCTCGAGGCTGTGACCTGGTTCGACGCCACTGACCCCGTCAACGTTCGTTTCGAGAATGCTCTGCGGACAGCTGCCCGCGGAGAACACCCCGCACCGTTCTGATGCTCGTCGCGACAAGATAACCGTGAGACCGCCGCCGCGACGTCGGCTCTTACACAAGAATGGCCCCCGCCCAATGGGCGGGGGCCTGCGTGTTCTTGTGAGCGAGGGTGACGCGCGGCCGCCTGGGGGCTGCTGGATTCCGCCATGCTCAGGTGGCCGCTTCCCAGAAGGTCCTGGTCCGGTCTGAAGCAAGCAGTCCGGCATCAGGAAGCACCAGACATACGATCAAGACAGTGCCGGTCAAGGTTGGTCATTACCAGGTCTGGCCACACCAGCAACGTCCCTCTTCGTGTTCCTGGATGACCAGGACCCGTTCCTCGCCGAGCAGAATGATGTCTTCGTAGCTGAGCATGCCTCCAGTGCAGCATCAGTTGCCAGCTGCCAGTAAGAGAGTCTTGGCGTATGTGGAAAACCGCAGGGACGATCAAGCTCGATCTGGTATCCCCAGCCGCCTCGATTCGGTGCCTTCAGCCTCCGTCCGAACCGGGCCTATCATGAGGGAGGGGGCACCTATTGGCCGCTTGTCGGGACAGATCATGGCACCACACAACGCGAATAGGCGGGACAACCGCATCCCTGGAATCGCAACATTGCGCCCCGGGCACCGCATCAGGGAAATACGACAGGACCTCCATGACCGACATCCTGTCCGGGCCCGCTACCAGGTCATGGCTGCTCATCATCCGTTGGCCGGCGGGGCACCTCTTGCGCCCCCGGCCTCCGATGAATATCAGATCCGCCTCTACACGCGGTCCCGCAGCGGAGACGTAAGAGTACGACTCGCCGCGGTCAGGGAGGCCATCGCAACCTCGCCGTATGTCTGGGAGGACCTTGCCGGCGATGGCGTACGGGAATGGGTCGAGCCTTCGATTGAGGACGACGCACTGTTGGCGGCCGCACTGGTGTCTCTGGGAACTTTGAGCGCCGAGGAACGCCCATACTTGGGAAAGTTTGTGGTCGAGCAGATCTACGAGATACTGACGAGCGCGGATGAGGCTTACTGGCAGCGAGCCGTATCAGGCCGTCGCCGGCACTGACCGAAACAACCTGGTTCCGAGATCCTCAGCTCCCAGAGCGGCCAAACGACGTTCTTGAACCGATGAAGCATGGGCCTCTCGGCTGAAGTCTGCAAGAATCACGCCATGGTCGACCGCACTGCGTCCGATGAGCACTACGTGCTTGACCTGTGCGATGGCGTCCTCGGTATGAGCAGCTTCCGCCAAGCGACGTTCGATTGGCTCCGCGGCGACCCGTCCCCGCTGCGGCCCCTCGGCACCAAGCTACCCGTGGACGGCTTTTGGTCCGATCTCAAGCTCGTCGTCGAGTTCCAGGAGGAGCAGCATTCGAAGCCGTCGCCGTTCTTTGATCGGCGGCAGACCGTCTCTGGTGTCGGTCGCGGCGAGCAGCGTCGCCTCTACGACGAAGGCAAGCGCCTTCTTATCCCCAAACATGGATTGAAGCTCATCGTGATCGAGAAGTCCGAGTTCGTCGTCAAATCGAAGCGGATCCTGCGCGACCCGACGAGGGACATTGCCGTGGTGCGCGCGCACCTCGGCAAGGCGCAGCCAAAACGGCTCTAGTGCCGACGTATCGGACGCCAATCGGCGCAGGACGAAAACCTGCGATGGATGTGCCTCAGACCTTGGCGCTGGCCGTGCAGTCCACGAGTGCCGAAGTGAGGTCCTTCGACTTCCAGAGCTTCTTGTCCTCCTCCTTCGGAAGGAAGTCCGAGATCGAGCCCGCCCCGATAGGAGCACCGCCGGCGAGAAAGCGCAGCGTCTCCTGCGAGAACCCGGCCTGGAAGACGACGCCCGCCAGGCACTCGCCCGACGCCGTGTAGGTCTTCTTCTGGTCCTCGTTCAGCGCGTAGGAGGAGAACATCGAGACCAGTCCTGCAGTCAGCTGCGTCGAGGAGTTGATGCTCGTGCCCTGCGGCACCGGGAACTTCGGCGTGAGATCCGGCTGCCGGGCCTGGGGGAGTTCCTGCCCCTGCTTCGACGGCGTGTAGACCTGATCCTTACCGTCTTTCGCCGCCCCTAGGGTCGGCGGGATCACCGAGTCGACGCAGGCGTCGAACTTGTCGCGCAGCTCGGGGGAGAGCATGATCGCGGCGTCCATCGCGCTGACCTCGCGCAGACCATCGGCCACCGCGGCGATGTCGTCGCTGCCTTTGCTGACGATGTACGCCTGCGCGGCGTCCGAAAGCTTCTTGTCCTGCACGGCGCGGACCAGGCACGCGCCACCGTCGGCGCTCTTGGCCCCGGTGCCCTGGAACACGAGCCGGTCCAGCGCCTTGCCCAGATCTGCGCTGGTCACTTTCGCCGCGCTGGTGCTCGGGCCCGGCGACGGCTCTGCCGTCTCTGAGCCGCCGGAGCAGCCGGCGAGCAGGCTGCCCAGCACCGCCAGTGTAGCGGCGGACAATACCGCCTTCCTCGTCATCGCGGTCTTCATCGCCATGGCCTCTCCTGTCGGGTCGGTGTCTGCGCCGGATGGCACAGAGCCCACATCCGACTGGTCTTCCAGTACATCTTATCCGATAGATCAATCGAATGACCTATCGTATGATGCGCGAAGAGCGACACAAAAGACGGCTGACAGAAGGTCTGCGCCAGGCCCTGGCGATGCCTGGTATCGCCAGGGGCAGCTGGGCTGGGAGGGATCAACGGAGTTGATCCGGACGGGTGCCCGACGCGTCCCGAGCGCGTCACCCGGTCCCTGGTGAGCCGGAGCGGGACGGCATGCCGTGCCCGGACGACGCCGACCTGAAAGAGGGGACTGTCAATGACCCGGACGACTGTGCCGACAGGCCTGATGCCGCGCTGCCAGATCGCAGACCCGCAGGTGCAGGAGCACCTGCTGTGCCAGCACTACGAGAGCGGCGGCGTGCAGTGCGAAAACCCGGAACCGCACACCGACGATCACTGGATCTCGGAGCACACAATTTCCCACGCGCTGGCCGGAAACGGCTACGCCTGCACGGCATTCGACCCTGCAGAGCCGGTTCAATCCTTCCAAGGGCCTGTCCCTACCTACACCGAGCAGCAGATGGTCGACGCGCTCCTGCGCTGCGCCGCGGACCGGGACAGCCTCCCGCGCAACGACTACATCCGCCGCAGGCACGACGACGAGCCGTCCGCACCGCTGCTGGAGCGCCGGTTCGGCTCCTGGAACGCAGCCCTGGAGAGAGCGGGCCTGAACACCACCGAGCAGCCGCTGCACTTCCAAGGCGCGACCACGAAGTGGACCGAGGAGATGATCCTCGACGCCCTGCGCGAGTGCTGGATCAAGACCGGCTCCATCACTGTGCTCGCCTACGAGGCCTGGCGCACTGGCGGCACCGACGGCATCTGCCGGACCCATGTCCCGCCGGCGGCCACCATCCGGTTCCGGATGGGCAGCTGGTCTCGGGCCACACAGTTCGCCGTGGGCTGAGCCGGCAGCCCCGGCGCGGTGGCAACCAGCCCGCCCATCCCACTGACCGCACACAGACCAAAGGACTCCATCATGACGCTTGCCCACCCCCTCCACGACGTCATCGACGACTCACCGCCGTCGGACGCCATCGCACAGCAGATCCAACTGCAGAACGCTGCTGCGTTGCTGCCCGAGCAGGAATGGTGCACCGGCTGCACCCCCAATGACGATCCGGTGCCCGATCTCGAGTACAGCACCCCGGGCATGCCGCAGGACGTCGTGCGCCGCACGACGGAGCCACTGCCGCTGCCCGAGGACTGGAAGCCCGTCTGGGGCCCGGCCCCGCTCCACGACATCGCCTACCTCACCTGCGGGCACACCATCGTCCGACGGGCCTCCTGACCCTTGGTTCGCAAGAGAACGTCGGTCTGGCAATCCTCAGCGGCCGGCCAAGTCGTTGCTTCCGCGACCGCGAATCGCTGCCGTAACCGTGCGTACAGCCTCAAGATCGTCCTGCCAGGAACTCCCGTCCCGGGTGCAGGCGCTGATGGTCTTGACGCCGGCGTCGCTGGCAGCCTTGGTGAGCTCCGTCCACGCCTCTTCCAGATCAGACATCTGTTCAGGTGTCAGCGGCTCTCGTTTCGTGGGGGCATCCGCCACGGGGAGAGACGACTCTGATGTGGTTTGTGCCCGGCGGCGGCCGAAGAAATCCCGAAGTCGCACTTCTGTCCTTCACTAAAAAAGATCCCGCCTGATGGGGGACAGACGGGATACGCCCACGTTACCAGCAGGGTCTGCGATGTGCTGGGAGTTCATGTCCGTGCCCACAGATCGGCAGGTCGGCTGGATTTCTGACGCAGCGGGGCTGCGTCGGGATTCTGATCGACATTCGATCTACGAAGGGCCCTTCCTGTGCTTTCCATGACACCTGCCCAGAGCTTGGTTCCTCGCCCTTACCCTGGCCGCTGTCCTGTGCCTCGTGTGGTGCATCGCCGAATTCGATCGGGTGATGCTGAAACGCAAAACAGCTTCTGCCGAGGGCGCGCCCACCAACGAAGGTACCGGCGATGGCTCAGGACCCTCGTCACCTGACGTCCATCTCGAACGGGCCCCAGCGGACCCTCGCCAAGGTCCCGCCGAGGTCTATGACTGGGCTGGGCAGGGGATCTGAGAAGACCTCTGCGAGCCCTGGTCCCCGTCAGGCCCTTGAAAGGACCTTCAGCGGCCCATCGCCGCACCACATTCACCCCCGGTCCGCCGCGTGATGCGCCAGACCCGCTCTGTGCCCGTTCGCCCACGCGCAGAGACAGCAGTCCGGCAAAGAGCCGAGGCGGCTCGGGGGCCATCACGGCTGAACCTATCCATGCAGAGCCAGAGAGCGAGAAGACCATGAGCCAGACCAGTGCCCCGGCACCCGTCGTGAAATGCGGCGTCACCATCGAGTTCAGCGCGATCGTACTCAGCGGATCGCTGCACCACGATGACCAGCGCCGTGCCTTGACATTGATGACCGACGAAGGTCCCGAGCGCGTCTCGGTCAACCTCGAAGCCTACGGGCTCGTCCCGGCACCAGGCCGCGTCTTCATCAAGGACTGGTCCGAACACTCGGGCCTGGCAGAGAGCCTGCGGCAGGCGGGGCTCGTGCGCATCGTACGCTCCGTGACCGTCGGCCCGTTCGCCTCTACCGCCCACGAAGTCGAGGTGACGCTCTGATGACTACAGACACCCAGGCGCTGAGCGTCTTGAAGGCGGGCACTGACCACCTTGAACAGATCGAACAGCTCCAGCGGCGGATGCTCGCCCTCGGTGAGGAGCAGTTGGAGGTCGAGCGCCGCCAGCTCGAGGCCCAAGACACGCAGAACGTCCTGGCCTGGCTGCAGCTGCAGCAGGCCCAGGGACAAGCACCCGACCCGACGCTCGTGGACCTGGTCCGCCGGCGGCTGCGGGTCTGAAGCAGACAGGAGGAACACGATGGACAACGTCATCAGCGCCGGTGTCTTCATCGCCACTCTGGCCTTCATGACCTGCGTTGCGTGGATGGGCTGGTCGCTGTTCCGGCGGCGGTTCCCGAAGCGGGACGTGCGGGTCGCGTATTTGGAGGAGGACTACCGGCGGGCCTGCACGAGCGGCGACGTCGCCGCGGCCGACCAGATCGAGGCTGAACTCTGGGATCTCGGGGCAGCACCGGGCTGGCCGGGGACCGGGAGGACCGGGACCGATCAGCACAGCTGATGCGGGACCCGTAATGCAGGACAAGGCAAGGCCATCTGGGATCAACGCAGTTGATCCGGAAGGAGCACTGAGGAGCGCTCGATCAGCACAGCTGATCCGAGTCTTCATTCGAAAGATCATCGTCTGATCAGCACAGCTGATCCGGATGGGGGTCTGAGAGACAACCGAACACTTCAACTCACCATCACGCGCGGAGCAGGGACACTGCCCGCGCGTTTCGTGCACAACGAGGAGAAACACTCATGTCGAACCCCCGCAACTCCGCCACCGTCATCGGCCGCCTGACCAAGGACCCGGTTGTCTTCAACAACCAGGACGGCTCCAAGAAGGTCGCCTTCACCCTGATGGCCGACCACAACTACACCGACAGCCAGGGCAACCGCGGCGCTGACGCTGTGCCGGTCGAGGCTTTCGTGCGCGCGACCACCAACGGCATCGGCCCGTTCGCGAGCATCCACAAGGGTGACCTCGTGGCCGTGAACCTCAAGCTGCGCCAGGACCGCTACACCAAGAACGGCGTCGAGGTCTTCGAGCTCAAGGCAGTCGTCGAGGACATCACGTTCCTCGAGCCCCGCTCGGTGACCCAGGCCCGCGTGAACGAGCGCGTGGCTGCCGCCGAGGCACAGAACCAGGCCCTCCAGACCCAGCCGGCTCCGGCTCCCGTGGCAGCCGCTGCCGCACCGCAGCCGGCCGTCGCCAGCGCCGTCCACAGCGAGGAACTGCCCTTCTCCTGAGAAGCGCACCCCGCAGCAAGCACAGCCCACAACTGAATAACAACCGAATAGGCGGCTCACGCACGCCGGCGGTCCCCGTCCGAGGAGCCTCGCGCTGCTCGGACGGGGATTCGCTTTCGCTGGCCACTGTCCTGCCCTGCCCCCACTTCATCAGCCGAGAGAAGGAGTTCCGCCATGCAGATCGTCGCCGACGCGACCGTCGAGGCCACCGATCACGACCAGGCCCTGCGCGCAGGGCTTACCGACCTCGTCGGCTCGGTGATCACCGACCACTCCGGACCGGATGTCGAGGCCATGGTCGACGACGTCGTCACCGCCGTCATCCAGAAGCTGCGCCTGCACGCCAGCCAGGTCTTCGTCGCCGATCACGGCGGCTCCCGCCCCGTCGAGCGCTTCCGCACTGTCACCGGGCGGATGGACCTGGACGACCCGAAATGAGCCTGGCTGTCCAGCTCGAGCCCGCCGTCGAGGTTCAGCCGGCTGCCGGGCTTCCCGCGGCGGCGCGGATCCTCGCCGAGACGTATCCCCAGATCGTCGACTTCGACGCCAGTGGGATGACGATCGAAGAAGTGCACTACTTCCTCGGTGAGTCGGCTGCCGTCGCCTTCTTCCAGTTCCTGGTCCTCACCAGACAGTGCAAGGCCGCGGTCGGGATCCGTCACTGAAAACTTCCGTGCAGAGCGGTTCGATCCCGCAGCACGCTGGTTGATCATCAGCGTGCGCCAGTGGACAACTGCACGGACCGGCCACGGAACGGGTTCGATTCCCCAGCGTTGTGGCTGATCCCCGCAGCGCGTCCCTGGAGATCTCCGTGGCTCCGGCCCACCAGCGCCCCGCGCGTCCTGTTCTGCCTTCCGGCAGCAGCGGCGTAGCGGGGCGCTGTCTTTTCGTTCAGGTTTCGTTCCTGGGCGGTGCGGAGGGGATCGGCGCAGCCGATCCGGATCTGACAACGAAGGACCACGTCCCCGTCCTGCCCACACTTCACTGGAGGTCCGCCATGTCTGGTCTCAGCTGCCCCAACGATGGCTCGCCGATGGAGTCCGACGCTCCCGCCACCTCCCGCGAACGGGCCCGCCGGCGCGGTTGCGCCTGCACCCACACCTGCCCGGAGTGCGGATACATCGAGGTCCGCTGAGGTGCAGGCGCTTCCTGTTTTTCCTCTTTCACCACTGCCGGGTCCCGCAAGACGGGCTCCGGCTCCGGCGCTCTAGCTCAGCGGCAGAGCACTCGGCGTTCTGACTGCCCGCGGTTCGATTCCGCATCAATCCCTGGTCGGGCAGACCCAGGCGACAGGCCCGTCACAGGGCGACGCACGAGAGGTCACGGGTTCGATTCCCGTGAGCGCCACAGACCCGGGCCGTACAGGCCTGTCCTGATCCACCAGCTGCACCAGCCAGGAGGGCACTGCCATGACCGACACCATCACCCCCGCCTTCCTCGACATCGTCAAAGACGGTGGTCCTGCGGTCCAGGAGGCTCTGTTGCGCCCGACCGAGCGCCACCGCATCCTCGGCGGCAAGAGCGCCCGGATGCTGCGCCGGGGCGACCGGGTCGCCCTGCGCGACCTGAACCCTGATCTCGACGGCGGCACCGCCGTCGTCGAGCAGGTGCGGCCCTCGGTGGGCAGCACTGTCCACGTCCTCACCGTCGGCGGGGACGCCCACCTCGTCCGCGGCTCGCGCCTCGTGCTCGTCTCCCGTGGGCCGGAACAACTCTGACCAGCAAGGAAACCGCCATGTACACCGGACCCATCAGCAACGGCATGCTGCTCGGCATGACGCACAAGGGACGCAGCGCAGTAATCCGCGAGCTCAGCGACGACGTGCGCCGCAAGCTCGCGCACATCGCCTCGCTCGGTGCAGAACGCGAGACCAGGAAAGCCGCGGAGCACTTCGACGCAGGCCAGCGCGTCTGGGCCGGCAACAGGCTCGACCACGCCCAGTCCCTGAGCCGGCTCGCCGCTGAGCTCACCGGCGATCCCGACAACGTCCTCATCGTCGAACCCATCGACTCCGGATCCGTCGCCGCAGGCAACTGATCTCTATCACCGGGCCTCTGGCTCCGAGCACACCGCTCAGGGCCGGGGGTCCGGTTTTTCGTCTCTCTCGTTCCGGAACAGCCAGCGCAGCTGGCCCGGACGTATCCGTGGAGAAGCACGCCCGCTCACCGACCACTTCAGCAAGGAACCCGACCATGAAGCGCAGTCTCTTCCGCTCTGTCTTCGGCGGCCTCATCGCCGCCATGCTCTGCATCGTCACGCTGACCGGCTGCGAGTACCGGCCGATGGCCCCTGGCCTGCCGGGCACACCGCCACCGTCATCCAGCACTGCCTCAGCGCAGGCCCCGGAGCAGGTGACCTCGAGCGCACCAGCGAGCGTGGAGACCAAGGTCATCCGCGTCATCGACGGCGACACGGTCGCCGTGCTGCCGGTGGCCGGCCTGCTGGAGGCGACCGGGATCCCCGAGCACACGGTCAGGCTCCTGGGCATCGACGCGCCCGAAATGAACTACCACAAAGACGCCGTGCCCGAGTGCGACGCGGAGGCAGCCACTGACCATCTGGGTGGCATCCTGCCGCAGGGCATGCCGGTGACCATCGAGTTCGACCCCGACTCTGACAGGACCGACCGTTATGGCCGGTCGCTGGCCTACGTCACCACCCCGGCCAACAACGACGCCGCACGACAGCAGGTCACCGACGGCTACGCCATGCCCTGGTTCCCCAAGGGCGAGCCGCAGCCCCAACGGATCCCCGAGTACCGGACGGCAGCCGAGAAGGCAGTGGCCAAGCACGCCGGTGCGCACTCACAGTGCTCGTCCATCGGCCGCGGCTGAGCTGCTGCGACCACAGACTACGAACCAGGAGAACCACATGCCCATCCCCACAGCACCCGTTGAACAGCACGAGCTCAAGGTCGGCGACAAGGTCCTCGTCAAGAGGGTCCTCGACCACCCCGCCTGGATGAAGCGGGTCGCGTGCGATCCTCGGAACGGCTCCACCACGAAGTACGTCCGCGACCCACAGGTCGTGGAGGAGATCGGCGTGAGCAGCGTGGTGGACCGCCGTGTGGTGCCCGCGATCGCAGCCGCCGGCAACTGGCCCGGACGCGAGGCGCACACGCTGGTCCGCCTGCCCAACGGCTTCTGGTACGACTGCGGCACCGGCCTGCAGGACGGGTCCGGATCCAGGCGCATCGAACACATGCACTGAGCCTGAACAGAGCCCGGCTCGGGGGATAGCCCCTGGTGCCGGGCTCGTGTTTTTGCTGGCTGTCGCAGGTGGCTCGTCAGATCGGCACAGCCGATCCGGATCTGGCCTCGAAGGACGGCAGGCGCTCCTTCCTGACCAGAAGGAGCAGCACGATGAGCCACGACGACCACAAGTGCAGCCTGGCCCAGCTGGAGCGGGCGCTCGAGGTGCTCGATACCAAGCTGAAGCGCCTGGAGCTGAAGGCCCCGGTGCGGATCCGTGCGATCGGCGGTTTCGCGCTCATGAAGTACGGCATCCGCGCTGCCGACCGTGCGTTCACCGTCGACATCGACAGTGTCACAGCTGATTTCGCGCCAGAGGTCATGGCGGCCATCCACGAGGTGGCCTACGAGTTGAACCTGGAACGCGACTGGATCAACAACGACAACGTCATGGACGGCGACGATGCTGAGCTCGTGGCCTCGATTTACCAGGCACGCTGGATCGACGACGACACGACATACGAGTGCATCAGGCTGCAGCTGGCCAGCATTCCCACATTGACCCGCGCCAAAATCATCGCCGCGGACACCGCCGAGTTCTCCGGCCGTGCACAGGACCTGCCGGATCTCCTGGAGCTGCTCCGATTCCAGGGCATCACCACGGCTGCCCGGTTCGATGCTGCCTACCCGGATCCGTACGAGGAGTACCCAGCCGCCCGCGAGGCCGTGCACGGGCACTTCGCCACAGACAGAACGTTCGCCTGAAGAAGACCCCACCGCGGGAGCACATGCTCCGGCCGGTGGGGTCTCTTTTTTCTGCGTCCGAAGGCTACTGCTGGTCGGAATCTCCGGAGTTACCTCCGTCGTCGATATCCTTCATCCGTTGTTCCAGCCGGGTTGCGTGGGCCTGCTTGACTTTCCGGTAGACCTTGACGCCACCGGAGATGACAAGACCGGCAACCACCACGACCCCCGCGGCGATCAGGTCCTCTGTACGGGCATCCTGCTTTCCTGCGTGATACCCCTTGCCATAGACCGCGCTTCCCGCCACGAGTTCCTCCCCTTTTGAATTCTCAATTTCGCCGAAAGCCTATCCCAGAGGGTGTGCGTGGGGGATATGTGTCGATCCGGGATCGCCGGCGCTGCCCCGGCGAGGACCTGTGGGACTTTCTTGTTGTTCTTCTTCTTCGTTTTCAGATGCAACCGGTGGAGGTGACAGCGGAGCTGTCACGGAGGAGTCATCGACGAAGGACGGCCTGCAGCACAGCGCCGTGCCCCACAGGATTCCGAGGAGAACCGCCATGAGCACCATCACCGCACCCATGCAGGACGCGCTGCCGTTCGACTTCGGCTCGGATCTTCTCGTTGTCAGCGCACCCGTCTACGACGAGCAGGCCCGCCAGGCCGATCGCGAGCTGTGCCAGCGCTACCTCGCCGGATGGTGCGGCACGGCGTTCCTGGCCGATGTCACGCCCACAGAACACCGCGAGATCACCTTCGCGGACTTCCAGGCGGCCGCCCGCCGTCTGGCCGAGGGCTAGAGAACCAGCGCAGCTGATCCAGGTCCGGCATCGAACAAACGACTTATCAGACAGAAGGTAATCACTGTGTCCACTGCCACCACTTCCGAACCCGTGCCCGAGCTGGACCATGAGGCTGAAGCCCAACGCGTCGCCGCCGTCCACCGGCTCGCGATGGGCAAGGCCTTTCATCCGGAGCTGCGGCGTGCCGAGGCACAGGCCCGGGTCCAGCTCGCAGCCGCCGTCATGGCCATGGATGAGGTCGAGGACCGCATCGCCGCCGGCGAGAAGATCCACTCGCTCTACGAGCAGGCCGCCGTCGAACGTGCCAAAGAAGCCTACGCCCAGGCGCTGGCTGATCTCGTCCGCGGCCAGTCCAGCACTGAGGCCGACCCATCAACTTCCCACCCCATGAACCAGGAGCCCTGATTGCCATGACCTTCCTCGAAAAGATCGGATTCATCGAGACAGCCGAGCAGGAAGCGCAGCGCCTTGCGCAGTCGCCCGAGGGCTCGGTCAACCACGAGCTGTCCAAGCTGCCGGTCACCATCGAGCAGTGGCCCCAGGACCTGCTCATCGAGCTGCCCTGGCACGCCACTGAGCGGGGCTCAGGCCACCGCGTCGTCGTGGTGCCCATCGAGTTCCGCGGCGAGGCCCGCACCGAGGGCGAGGAAGAACCCCGTCCCCGCAAGCGCCACGCCGGCTGGTGGAACTGCGCGGTCGTCGCCAGTGACCACCCCAGCTATCCGGTCGGCGGCTACCGGCTGAGCATCCCCGCTGCCGAGCTCGCCCGCGGCAAGCGGATCGAGCTCTGAGAGGACAGATCCCACGACGAAGGAGCGTGAACCACCATGCCTGAGACGATGCAGACCACCGGCCGCCGCGAGCGGATCCTCCGGAGTGTCGGCAGGACGCTCCTCATCACGGGGATCGTACTGAACGTCCTCACCCTGCTGCCCGCGATCGCAGCCAGCGCCTGGACCGGCCACTGGACGGCGAGCGTGGTGCTCGTGGTTCTGTCCGGTGCGGTTTGGGCTGCTGGACTTCTGGGCCTGAAGACCTGGGCCGCGCAGCGCAGGCAAAACAGCACCCAGTCGGACCAGCACGAATGACCAGTCGTCCTGCCTGATCCCACCAGAGCCCCGGCTCCTGCGCTCCGGTGCGGAGCCGGGGCTCTCGCTCTGACTCTGAGGCGGGTTCACGCGCTGCGGGGCAGCGCCTGGTGTTTTGCAACAGCAAGAGAATCATCCCGAACAAAGGAAGAGCCATGACCACCCTGACCACGACGCGTGTCCCGCTCAAGCACATGGACCCGGCGATGCTCGTGTTCGAACTCGAGCGGGAGATCCAGCGCCTGATGCCCGGAGCTGTGAACACCGAGCTCGTGACCGGCGCAGCTGCGACGGCCTCGTTCCTGCACCGGAAGCAAACCCGCTTCGTCAGGGGAGACATGCCCCGGGTGCCGTACATCGAGCATCCGCTGCGTGTGGCACTGCGGCTGCTGCGTTGGGGTGTCACTGACGCTGAACTGATTGCCGCAGCACTGCTGCATGATGTCGTCGAGGACTGCAGCGAAGAACTGCTTGCTGCGTTCGGCCAGCCGGGTGAGAATGCCCTGGGCTGCCTGGCACGGCGGTACGGCCGGCGCGTCTCAGTGCTCGTTGGTGCGGTGACCACCCCTAACGGCAGCACCTCCTACGAGGAGCACCTCACGCGGCTTGCCAATTCCGGTTCCCGGGCGATGCTCATCAAGGCCAGCGACCTGAAGGACAACGCAGGATCCATCCGCCACCAGCTCGGCCACGGCCAGGACTCACGCATGTACCGCATGCTCTTCAAGTACATGCCGGCCGTCGAGATCGTCGGAGCAGGTCTGCGCCACTCGCTCTGCTGCCCTGCCACCCAGCAGTGCACCATGGCTGCCATCTCCGCAATGGAAGATCTCAGCCACGATCTCGCAGCCCTGTCAGCCGAACACGGCATCGACTGATCAGCGTGCCGCACGCCGCAAAATTCAGAAAGGAACCTGATGGGAAGCAGGCAGGTAACTCTCACCTCGTGTGATCGCTGTGGAACCGAGACGGAGTTGGACGTTGTCCATGAAAACTCCGACAACTACGACCCGGAGGCCCACGTATGGCGGACCCTGAAATTCCACTACATCCAGCCGTGGTTCTTCATCTGTCCCGATTGCGTGAAGGCCTTCCTCAAATTCATGGCCATGGAAGCAGTGCTGCCGGTCAAAGTGATCCGCAGGCCCGACCGTCCCTGAACCAGGGAACCAGCCCTACAGCAGAGACCCCACCGCAGGAGCATCAGCTCCGGCGACGGGGTCTCTCTTTTTTGCAGGTCTCTTGCCTCTCAGCGCGGCTGGTGGCTCCGGCTACCAGCCGGAGCTGAAGGGCAGGCGCACGTCACCGGAGAGGATCCCGCCGCACAGGAACAGCAGTGCGGAGACGCCGATAAGACCAACGGCGAAGGTCGCCGGCCGCTCCTCGTAGATTTGCCGCAGCCGGGAGACGCGGCTCTGTGGCTTCTTACTGGTCTTGTCGGGGCCCCCTGCTGGACTCTTCGGGGTCTCATCGTGGTCGGTCATGGGTCTGCATCCCTTCTGGTCGGTGTGTGGTCTGGTACTGGGCTGTGGATGGTCTCGGTGTGGTCCCGTCGAGGGCTGGTGCGGGTCCCATCAGAGCCCCGACTTCAGCGGCACGACGATGTCGCCGACCATGAGCACCAGGCTCATCGACAGCATCGCGAAGCCGATCACGTAGGCGACCGGCAGCTGCCGGGCGACGTTGACATGACCGGGATCAGGACGGCGGAGCCGCTGGGCCAGCCAGCGCCTGGTCCCTTCGAAAGCACTGCCCGCGATGTGGCCGCCGTCCAGCGGCAGCAGCGGGATCAGGTTGAACACCCCGATGAAGAGGTTGAACGAGCCGACCACCAGCCCCAGCAGTGCTGCCTTGCCGCCGATGTCGAGGCCGGGCCTGGTCGACGCCGCGACCTCGCCGGCGAGCCTGGATCCACCGATGACCGACATCGGCCCGTCCTGGGCACGCTCGCCCTGGCCGAAGATCGCCTGGGCGACGTTGTAGACCCGGGCGGGCAGCTGCACGATGGACGAAACGGCATGTCCTGTCATCTCGCCCATGCGCTCCAGCGTGTAGACCGGGCCGTGCCTGGTCACCACCTCGCGGGACTCCGGCTCGACACCCAGAAAGCCGACGGTCGCAGTCTGCCCTGGACCCTCACCGTCGAGGTCCCGTGGCATGGCGATCGTGTGCGCCGCCTGGAGCTTGACGAGCTTGCCGTCGCGCTCCACCTCCATGACGGCAACGCTGCTGCCGTTGGCGTGGATCAGGTCCGACAGCTGGGACCAGGACGCCACGGGCTGGCCGTTGAAGCTGACGACCAAATCATTGGGCTGAAGCCCGGCCGCCCGGGCGGGGGAGACCTGGTCGCTGTCCTGGCACGCAGTGCGCTTGGCGTCCTGGGGGATCACGCAGTCGGAGACGACAGAGACCGCAGGGCGGCCGGTCGGCTCAACCGAGTGCACACCGTAAATGCCGTAGACGCAGAGGAAGCACAGGAACGCCAGGGCGATGTTCACGCCCGGGCCGGCCAGCATCACCAGGATCTTCTTCGGCGCGGGCAGCTTATAGAACAGCCGGTCAGCGTCCCTGGGCTCCACGAGCTCGAATTCGGCTGCCCGGGTCTGCGAGACCATCTGCGCGAACAGGCCCGTGTTGGACTTGCGCAGCGTGAGCGGCGCGTCCGGAGTCGCGGCGCTGGCTGCGACGAGGACGCCGCTGTGAGCTTCGCTGAAATGTTCCTGGTGTGCCGGCGCGGATGCTGGCACCTGCTCGCCGCGGGAAATCTGCTGCTCGCGGTCCGTCTCGGGCGGAAACATGCCGATGATCTTCACGTAGCCGCCGAGCGGGACGAGCTTGATGCCGTACTCGGTCTCACCCTTCTTCCGGGACCAGACCGTCGGGCCGAAGCCAACCATGTACTGGCTCACCCGGCACCCGAACTTCTTCGCGAAGTAGAGGTGCCCCAGCTCGTGCAGCGCGATCGAGACAAGGATCGCAGCGAGGAAGATCACCACTCCGAGCGCGTACAGGGCAATCTCCGGACCCGTCACGGCGTACACCCACCGTCGGGCCGGCTCTGTGCAATCCTCATCGGTGCATCCCCTCGTCGTGCCTCATCTGTCGGTGCGCTATGGAAATGACAGTACGCATCGACTCGTATACGTCAATTCTCTCATGACGAATGCCATTGAGACAGGACAGTGTATTGATGCCGAGAGGTGCAAAGAGCCCTTCCTGAACGCCTTTCGGTGATCAGGAAGGGCTCTTTGCCCGCGCGGACCCGGGTCAGTCCGAGTCACCGCGCGTCAGCTCAAGGGCAGCCGCCTCGCGCTCCCTGTAGACCTCGTAAAGCGTCCGGCCCGCCGCGTCGACCTGCAGGAACGCCAGCAGCGCCTGGTCGACGTCGATCATCCCGGCGGCCACGAGCGCGAGCTGCGCCTCGAGCCAGGTCTTCATGACGCGCCAGGCAACACGCTCAGCCTGCGCCCGGCTGGTCCGCTCCGCGCGCGATCCCGCCTTCAACCGGCCGGCGGCGTCTTCCTTCTGCAGCAGTGCCTCCATGCGGTCGACGCTGGCTGGAAGAGAGAAGCTGCGCTGGCCATGCGGCGTCGCGAGCAGGAAGTCCAGGGAACTGGGCACGCCGGAGGCGTCATAGTCGACGCTGATCCGGCGGGCCCCGTGCTGCGCGAGCAGCGCCTGCATCTCGGCGACCGTCTGCGCCGCCGAGATCTTCGTGGAATAGTTGACCGGCGCAGCCACGGCTCAGCTCTCCTGGCCGACGTCCACGGCGGCGTCATCGACGGGCACCAGCTCGCCGATGCCGCGGACCGTCCAGTCACCACTCGCCACCTCGACGAGCGTGCAGTTCGAATCGGCGGTTGCCTCCGAGTCGTACTCCTCGAAGACGTAAACCCGCGGCGGCGTGTGCACGTCCTCGTAGACGTCCTCGTCGACCATCACGTGGCCGCCAAGTTCGACGCCCTTGTGCACCACGACCTCCGGCAATTCTTCCGTCGCCTCATCGTCAGGTGCAACGTGCCCGTCGGGCTCCCCGCTGGCAAGGGCCGGAGCCCCTGCCAGCGAGCCAAGAAGTTCCGCCCGGCGCGCATCGAGCTCAGCCAGCCGGCCGAGGAGCTGGCCCTGCTCGTCCTGCAGGGCCAGCAACTCAGTCACGGCCACGGAGGGTTTATGCGCATCCATCACGCTGCCGCCCTGCTGCGCTTGCCCTCGGGCTTCTGGACCTCGACGGCCTTCGCCGCCAGGTAGAGGCCCTCGCGGTTCAGGTGGCGCGAGTACGCCGCGTCGAGGTAGAGCACCGGGATGCCGCCAGCGGCCTTCTGCAGGACCGGGCGCAGGATCTCCTTGATCGGGCCGGAGCCGCCGCCGTAGACGTACACCACTTCGGTGGTGCCACCGACCTCGGCGAGGACGTCTTCGAAGCGTGCGCCGATCTCCTCGGCCAGGTACTCGGCCTCCTCGGAGACGTAGCCGGCGGCGCGATCAAACCGACCCTGGAGGAAGACGCTGGGCTCCTGCTGCAGGAAGTCTGCCAGCGCCTTGCGGTTCTTGAAGCGCAAGTCCTTGTCGCCGCTCGTGCTCATGCGGTCCAGGGCGTTCGTCAGCGCGGTGCCGTAGCCCTGGTCCAGCGTGCTGGCCGCCTCGGAGTTGAACGCGCCGTCGGTGAAGACGGGGAAGTTCACGGTGCCCTCGCCGACGTCGACGCCGACGGTGTTGCGCACACCGACCAGCAGCTCGGCGGTGACGCCCTGCAGGCGCGCTGCCTCCTCGGGGTCCGAGGCCCGCAGGTCATCCAACAGAGCCTGCGCCAGCGGCGCGCCCTTGTCGGTGATCGCGAACTGCGCGGACGCACCTTCGGGAAGGACCTGCACATCCTCGAACTGCAGGCGCACGGTGACCGGCGTGGAGAAGTTCTTCACGGTCACCAGGTGCACCGTGGGGTCAGCTGCGCCCAGGAGTCCGACGAACTGTGCAGCATAGGCGCTGCGGCGCTGCACGTACTCGGCGATCGGCAGGGCCAGGCCGGCGCGCACCGTGGCGCGCAGCTCGCGGTCCGGCAGCGCGCCGTGCTCGCGGACGTAGTCGCGCAGGGCCTTGGCGGCGAAGACGCCCAGGACGAGCACCGAGCTCAGTTCCTGGTCGGCCTTCGAACGGGATCCGAGGACCTCGAACTGCGTGAACTTCGACCCCGGGGTGCTCAAGGCCGCGCGGCCGAAGGTGCGCAGGTCCGAGTGCCCGATCAGGGGAGTGGTGAACGAGGCGGCGACGCGGTTGTAGAAGTCGTCCTCCACCACGATCTTGAAGGCATCGGTGTCAGCTTCGGGCACCTTCGGCGTGGAGCGCGAGGTGCTCACCACGGCCGAAGGAAGATCGATGGTGTCGAAGACCTCCTTGCCGTGGACCTCGCCGCGAATGACGCCCTTGACGTATCCGTTGCCGACGTCGATGCCGCCAGTGAGCTGCATGGTCTTCTCGGCGGTGCGGGTGTTGCTCATGGTTGTGTCCCTCTCAGTCAGGAAGTCGGTGTCTCAGGAAGTGCGGTGCGGATCAGCGGGTGAGGAAGGCGTCCAGCCCCGAAGGGACCGAAGGCTCACTGGCGGGAACGGGGTGCGGCTCGCGGACAGGAGGCGCGGGCGGCGGCTGAACAGCCTGGGCGGTCTCGACGCGCTGCACGGGCTCTGAAGAAGCAGCAACAGGCACAGCAGCCTCGTCACGACTCTCACCCTGGCTGTCGGTGTCGTTCTGCCCCTCGTCGTCCTGGGCCTGGTCCTCGGTGCGCCCGGGATCCTGCTCGCCCTGCGGCGGGCGTCCTCGCCGGGGCAGCTGCTCGACGGGACGGTTGACCACGTCGATGTAGCCGTCGCGCTGGATGGACTCGCGGATCAGCAGCTGGAGCGAGCGCGAGATGTCATACTGCTCGTCCAGCCACCGGTTCGTCGACTCGTCGGCCCGCGGGACGCTCCACCGCAGACGCCGCGGCTCGGCCTTGTCGGTCATCTCGGGCACCCCCTTGCGCCCTCGTACTGATGGACACTGTCCTCGGTCATCGCGGCCCCCTCTCATGTGCGGTCCGCGAGGCGCTACTGCCAGTCGGGGACCTTTCGACTCATTTATCAGTCATCATTCTACTGGTCTTTCAATGGTCTCTGCAAGGACCACGCCGAGACCCGCAAAAGGCCACCAGTGAATCGAGCCAGGATCGTGCGGAATGATTCGTGGCCACGGCGGGACCTGCGGGAGCCGCCGGCAGGACCCGCAGAAGGCCAGGGGGCAGCCACGGAGTCAGGCGACACTGGACTCATCAAGGGCGCACCCGGGACCGGCACGCGGTCCACTGCGGTCCAGCAAAAGACCTCGATCAGGCCACCGCACATCGGCGGGCGCTCAGTGGTCCCGGCTGGGACACGGGCAAGCCCTCGAAGGGACCAGCAACAGTCCACCCACATGAACCGGGCCATCGCAGACCCGCAAAAGACCACCAAGGGACCAGACGTGCGCCTGAAGCAGCCCCGATGTGCGCCATCCGGCACTCAATGGGGTCCGACTGGCCTTTCTGGACTCTCTCGGGTCTTGTATGGGTCTTGTCTGTGTCCCTGTCTGGCCATGCTGGGACATGATCTGTCCACTCCGGGACCATAAGGAGTCCAGCGATCAGGGCCCTGATCAATGCCTGGAACACCCGCCGGCGGCACGTCGAGGCAGTCCTGGGAACGTCGGCGGAGCGAGCGGAGGAGATGTCGGAACAGGGTGGAGCAGCTGTGGTTGCGCCCGTGGCGTCACCGACCCGCCCGGGGGCCGCAGGGAGAGCGGAGGGAAAAGGCGAGCCGGGTTGTAGAGCCCCGCATGGAGCGACAGGGAAAAGACTCCGCTTCCTTCCGTGCCTCACGGGCGGTGGGTGTCCAGAGGGCGAGAACCCGTGAGCCCCTCCAGGAAGCTGCACCTGGTGGGAGACCCGGACGGCTCGGTGACGCTGTGGAAGCTGCGGCTCAGGTGGGTCCAGGGAGGCTGGCGTGCTTCCCGGAAAAACTCCTCTTCTGATGCGTTCACGAGAGACCGGCCGGGCGGTGGACGGCAAGGACTCGCTGTCGCTCATCCGTGGGTGCAGTTGCCGCCAGGGGGGAGAAGTGACCGGCCTCGAACAGGCACCGGCAAGAGAGCGCTGTGGGCCCGCCTCGGACGCGGTGCGACAGGTGCTGGCGCGACGGTGAAACACAGCCGGAACGAGCGCACGCACGCCGGTGCGGCAAGCGCACCAACAGATCAGGGCAGTGCTGTCACAGCAGAGTTTTCCACAGCCTGACGCGACAGGTCGCGGGGAGTGGTGGACTGCTTCGCGCCGCGTCTGATGCGCCTGCGGCAGCAGGATGCACCAGGGGACAGAACGGGCTGCGCCCGACGTCGCTGACGCTACGTGTGAGGACCCGTACGGGTACCCGCTCGTGCCTCACGGTGGTGCGGAAGATGCACCCGTACGGCGTTGCAGCGGACGGCAAAAGGGCTGTACGCCCAAAAGCCCGAGAATCCAAGGGAAACGACATGACCCGTACACCCGCTGCGCGGATGGAGAGGGGGTGTACGGGTCAAGGGTGTACGGGTCGTTTCCCCTGATATTCCAGGCTTCCGCTAACGCTCCAGCCGTGGAATGGCGAAATGGCGGCAAGAGAGGAAAAGGGCATAAGGAAACCTGGCAACAGCGGTCCTGCGGACCCTCCGCTTCGCTCCGGTCTCTCGCTGCGCTTCGAGACGCTGTTGGTCGGCATAGCCGACAGGTTCCACCGCTCGCTTCGCTCGCCGGTCCGTCAGTCGCTGCGCTCCCTCCGGCTATGCCCAGCGCTGCGCTTGAGAGGAGGATGCCCCCCGCCTGCCCCGCCGCATTTGCCCACAGGTGGACGCGGCAGAGGGTGCAGCCAGGCGGTGGATCACCTGGCGCTGCGCACCAGGTTCGTCCGAGGAGGACGGCCCGTCGGCCGGCCCGCTGCGCGGCCCAGTCGGGGCAGGTCCCGACACAGTTGACCAGTAGGCCGTCAGGCCAGCGGAGCTGGCACGGGAGCTGGACCGTACATCGAGTCGCCGCGGACCCCTGGCGGGACCTGCACTCGATGCCCGACACCTGCATCCCGAGAAACAGAGGCATCGTCATGACACACACCCGGAAGGCATCCAGGTCCGCACGCCGGCCACAGCCGCAGCTATCGCCCTACGACACCGGAGCCAGGTGCGAGGCCAAGCCGTGGATCCCCTACGGGGAGCGAGTTACTGAGGTGACCCCGGCGGAGAACTTCGGCAAGGTCGACTTCGACGATGAAGAGAGTGGCACGGTCTGCGTCGCCTATCTCGAGCGCGACAAGGACGGTGGATACACCCTGCACGTCGCGCCGCTCAGCGAGGACCGGAAGGTCCGGGTGGCAGTCCATTACGAACGCGGCGCTGCCAGGGTCGACAGAGCCCAGGCATCGGCAGCTGCCGCGTAGTGAGCTGCCGACTGAGAATGACCATCGGGAATTATTCCGGAAAACATTGCGGCGAAAGAGGACGCGAATGATGCAGCGACAGACTAGTGCCACGATCCGGACTGCCACCGCACCGGCCCCGGAGGGCTCTATGCCGATGACCCCGGTGACCAGCCTGGAGGCATCGCGATGACCAGTGGATTCAGCCACGCCCTGCTCGTGACGGGTTCCCGGACCTGGGACGCCGAAGAGGCCATGAAGGCTGCTTTCAACGAAGCCTGGAGAGCCTGGGGGCCGTCGGCGGTTGCCCGCCCTGTGCTCCTCTCAGGGCATTGCCCCAAGGGCGCTGACACCATGGCCGAGCGGCTGTGGAGGGCCGCCGGCTTCGAGGTGATCGAGTTCCCCGCCGACTGGAGTGCTGAGCCCAAGGCGGCAGGCTTCACCCGGAACCAGCGGATGGTCGATGCCCTCATCGCCATGCGCGCCGGGGGAGCGCAGGTCCGTGTCGCCGCCTTCCTGGACCTGTGCAGCAAGTGCGATCAGCGCACCGGCCAGCAGCAGCTGATGCCCCGATCGCCGGGGCACTTCTCACATGGCACCGTGCACGCCCGCTCCCGCGCCCTGGCTGCAGGCATCGATGTCGAGGACGTCATCCACCCGCGCCTGCCGTCGTTCTGACAGGTACCCCGTCCCTGGACATGACAACAGCCCTGCAGCTGGTGCTGCAGGGCTGTTGATCCTTGATGCGATAAGGTGGCCGGAGGTCTCTCCGGTATGGCCCGAAAGACTGCGGAAAAGGTGGACTAGAGAGTCCGCTCGATGCCGTGTGCCTCGTCGTAAGCCTTCATGACAGCTTTCGGAATGCGACCGAACTCGGGCACTTCATGGCCGTTCTCGCGCGCCCACTTACGGATTTCCTCGCGTTCCTCGGGCGTCGTCTCAGGCACGAGTCGTTTCTTCTCGCCCTTCTTAGTGGCCTTTCGACCCTTACTGATGTATTCCTTGAGATTCTTCTCAAGCTCTTTGCGCTCTTCGTCGGTCAGGTCTATCTCGAACCAGGTGTCGCCCAGTCCGAAGGTGACTGTGGCAGCATCCGGCTTGCCACTGATGTCCGACTCCACAATATTTCGAATAGCCATGTCTTGAATGGTAGACGATCCGAACCGCCTTAGAGAAGTCTTTGGGCGCGCCAGAACGACAGATCTTTCGAATGCCTTCATTATAGGCCGAAAACGCTGCTATACCAGCATATTCAGCATGTCACACTGCTAAAATCACACTACCAGCGGGTGTCTTTCGCCACCCCTGTAATCCGACCATTCGACACGATCGAGAGGCCCCCGCCATGACCATTCTCCAGACCGTCGACGACCATCCTCTGACGGACGATGGCGTCGACTTGTTCGCCCTGATGTGCCAGCGCCGCGGATGGACCGACGAGTACCTCCGCGAGATTGAATCAGCTGAACACGACGAGCTCCTGGGCCTGGCCGAGATGGTCGAGGCCCTGGAGGACGCCCGGGCCGCCGGCCAGAAGGTCACCATCGCCCCCGACTTCGACATGGACGGGATCTCCTCCGGTGTGCTCGGCTACGCCGGACTCTCAGAGCTCGGCTTCGACGTCGAGCTGCACCTGCCCGACTACCGCCGAGGCCACGACCTCACTCCCGAAGACATTGCAGAGATCGCCGCGACGTGGCCGGACACTAAGGTGCTGCTGACCTGTGACGGGGGAGTGAACTCCCACCGCGGGATCGCCGCCGCCCGGGCCCTGGGGTGGAAGACCCTGGTCACCGACCATCACGAGGAACTCGAACCCGGTTCGAGCGCCGACGTCACCGTCGATCCCTGCCGGATGGACGAGACCTACGCCAACACCGGCATCTGCGGCGCGCACGTGCTCTACCAGGTGCTGGAGGCCTATGCCCGCGTCCACCGGCCGGAGAAGCTCTGGGAGATCCGCCTGCTGCGCCTGTTCGCGGGCCTGGGCACCGTCTCCGACGTCATGCCCGTGCTGTACGAGAACCGGCAGCTGGTGCGCGACTCGCTGTCCATCGCACGGCTGCTGTATGCGCCCGCACCGCGCACGGTCCCGACCCCCTGGGGCTTCGACCCGGACCCCGAGGCAATCGACGTCGGACAGTCGACTCTGATGCAGCTGCTGCGCGTTGACCCGCACCACCCGGCCTTCGTCCGGGCCTTCGAGGGCTTCGCGGTCCTGCTGAAGGCCTTCGGCCAGGCAGGCAAGGTCCGCGACATCGACAGTATCGACGAGGGCTTCTATGGGTTCTATCTCGCGCCGGCGATGAACTCCCCGCGCCGCACGGGCGACCCGCTCGCGCCCTGCTTCGGCGTGTTCACTGCCCCTGACCAGGACTTGATGCTCGAGGCGGCACACCAGGTCATCGCGACCAACGAGAGCCGCAAGGAGCTTGTCGAGGTCCACACCCTGGAGCTCGAGGAAGGTGATCAGCCGCTGGCTCCCTGGGTCTACTTCTCCGAGGCCTACCCGGGCATGTACGGCCTGCTCGCCAACCGGTTGATGGAGCGTCACGGCCACCCGGTTGTCGTGCTCAACCGTCCCGCGGGGCCCGATGACTACGTCAGCGGCTCCGGCCGGGCACCGTCGTGGTTCGGCATCATCGACACGCTCGAGCACCAGGACGGCATGCGCGCCATCGGCCACCAGCAGGCCTGCGGCGTCAAGGTCGACCGGGCTGAACTGCTCGACGGTCTGGTCGAAGCCTTGCGGGAGGCCACACAGGTTGCCCTGCTGGCTGCCGTCCAGGATGATCGCCGGGCCGACCTGGTCCTGGGCCCGGACCGGGACTGCGATGCCGGCCTGGACGACCTCGAGCCTCTGGTCGGCTTCGTCCGGCGTGTGGAAGCGCTGCGGCCCTTCGGCCATGGCTTCGTCGAGCCGGTGGTCGAAATCGCTGTCGAGCCTCTCGGGCTGCGGGTGGACAGGATCGGCTCCGATGCCGACTGCGGCCACGAACGCACCGACGCCAACCTGATGACCAATGCCCGCGGCTACCGCGTGTGCCGCCTGTGCAAGAAGCATCTGCGGCTGGTCACCAGGTCCGGACTGTCCTGCCTGTGGTGGAACGTCGCCGAGGAGAAGGAACCGGAGATCGCGCAGTTGACCCGGTCGGCCAGCCGCACCGAGGTCGGTACGCTGCGCTTCATCGCGAAGCTGCAGCTGAACACCTTCCGGGGCGAGACCCGCGTCCAGGCCGTCATCGAAGAGCAGATCCCCGCGTCTGCCTGACCACGGAAAGGAGGCGGGGATGCCCGCTCCACCGATCAAGTCCCGGCTCGTCTCCATTGCGTGGTGTGTCCTCGTGCCCCTCAGCGTGCTCGCCGCCTACTTGGGACTCGGCCTTGTCGTAGTTTCCGTGGTCGGAGAGCCCGTCCTGGGTACCGCGGTGCTCGGAGGCCTGGTAGCGCTGCTCGTCGGCGTTGCCAGGCTCTTCCGGCCCCGGTGGTTCGCCAACGTGCCGACGGCCCTACCGATGGCTGGGACGCCGCGCTTCACCCGGACAGTGCTTGGGTGCCTGGCGCTGGCGTTCCTCGCCGGCCAGTCCCTGGCACTGTGGCTCTATACCCTGGGCGGCTCGGCGGGATTCGATGAATCGACCCGGGCCAGGGCAGACGCCGGTCCGGCCGTGGCCCTCCTGCTCGCGCTGGTGGCAGCACCAGTGGCCGAGGAGATGCTCTTCCGCGGCCTGCTCTACCCGCTGCTGCGGCGCAGGGTCGGCGTCGTCGCGGCAGTGCTCGTCACTGCAGCCGGCTTCAGCCTGCTGCACGCCAATGTCGTCCAGTTTGCTGCCACCTTGCCTCTGGCGGTGCTGCTGGCGCTGGTCTACGAGCGCACCCGTGTCCTGTGGCCGTGCGTGCTGCTTCACCTGGCCTTCAACCTCGCGGCCGTCCTGGTCCCCGCCCAGCTGCTGGGCGCACTGGCGAACCCCGTCTCAGCGCTGCTGATGACCGCGGCGTTCCTCGGGTGTGCCCTGGCGGTGTACCGCCTGGCGGCACCCGCCGGGCCTGCACGGGACGACAGGGGAGAAGGCAGGGAAAACGAGCCACAGGCAGCATAGCGTCCGGGCTCAATGTGCAGGATTGACGATGGTGCCCTCCGGGGGCGACCACTCGGCTGTGGGCCGACGGTCGCTCCGGAGGGCCTGCTCTCGGGTGACCGGGGTGATCCGGTCACCGGGGGATTGGCTGAAGGATTTTCATCAGCCAGACCTGAGAGGAGGAGGACCCACCATGGCAGTCGTCAACAAGTGCGTGTACGACGCGCAGGGCCGGCTCGTGCGCCCCAGCGACAGCGAAGTGCGCCGTGCGCGGTTCGCCCGCGACTTCGACACCGGTGAGAGGCCGACCTTCGATCGAGGGTCCATGCACTTCTTCGCCATGAGCACCAGCGGCCTCACGGCCGAGCAGGCGCACGAACGCGCCCGCGAGATGCTCGCCCGCTTCTTCGAACGCGCCGAGTCCGTCGCCGGCTTCCGGAAGCTCGAGATGCGCCGGAGGCAGGGTGTGATGCCCTGCAACCGCAACGTCTCCATCACCTACGAGATCCTGTACGCCGTCGAGGACGGCCACCGGGTCCGTGCCCACATACCCGAGTCCCCCTATGCGGGATACCGGCGAGGCCGCAGCGCGGTCGCCTTCTAAGCGGCCGGCGCACCCAGCGCCTCGCACCAGCGTGAACGCGCAGAAAGGCCGGAGAGCTCCCTTCCCACGGGGATGCTTCTCCGGCCTTTCTGTTTTCACGTTCCTGTGACAACAACACCTGGTGACGGTTCCTGACCCTAACACCGATGCCCACTCTATCAGTGTCGATTCATCATGTGCAATGCAATCGTGGCGGCATTCCCGCATCCATTCACAGATCTGTCTCGAATCACTCGAAAGCCCGGACGGCCAGGACGGCAGGCCCATCGCGATCGCTCCCGTCAGGGCCGTCAGGACCTGATGCCCGGCGGCGCGTGAGGACGCAGCTCCGAGGTGTACCACGTGTCGTGGTACACCTCCCGATCCCAGTACTGGCCTGCTCAAACGGCCTGTCGGGCGACCCTGGCCAAGGAAGTCTGTACCACGTGCCCGAGCGGACGTGGTACGCCGCTTTGCCTTGGTAGATCAGCGTTTCCGGCCGATGTACCACGAGTACCACCACATTCCGGGTGTTTACATATGTGCGCGAAGGACGCATTCCGACCGGTCGTCCAGCCAGTAAGAGCTCTTATCCCCCCTGCGCATATATCTACTCTTTATTTAGTGGTACAAGTGGTACAGGGGGTATAAAAAGCCCGTCTGACCAGGGCAAACGCCTGTACCACGTGCAAATCTCCACGTGGTACACCCCGTTTGGAGAAATCCTGAAATCCCCGGCTGACCAGGGGAAATAGGTGTACCACGTCAAGTGGTACACCTTCCGGTACCCATAGGGGGTATACCGGCTCTCTGCGGCAGCGGGAGACCAGCCCTGGAGGTTCCCGGCCGGCCGGTCGGAAGAACTCCCCGAACCCCGACCAAGTGGTCGGGCGGCTTACGCCGCCCGCGGGGGAGTGCTCGAGCACGAGAAGCCAGCGGCTCCGTGGGGCATACGCCCCCGGAGTCGCTGTTTCTCATTCCAGACCGCACGCTCTCGTCGTGTCGCTGTGGCCTCCGGGTCTCGCGCGCGACCCCTCCGAGCCCCGACCGGGTACAACACGGGACCTCTGTCGAACCATGAGTCTGTTATCAGTCGACTCGTTGCGAAAGACCATTCGGATGGCATAGAGTCGTGAGCACGTTCCTATTCGATTACGAGACCAATCGGCTTCCCACTCACTGCCGGCAGGTGCTCGACGCGATCGAGAAAGACAGCAGCATGACGACTCCTGACGACCCAACGCCCGTCTTCGACGAGGACTTCGACACCCCCTCGACCAACCCTGTCGCCGACGCCTTCACCGAGGTCATGACGTACTTCGCCGACGGCGGCGACATCGCCCCGCAAAACGAAATCGTCACGCGCGCGACCGAGGTCTACCTCCAGCTGATCGACCCGTCGGACCCGCCGGCACCGCGCTTGCTCGAGAAGCAGCTGCTCGCCATCGTCAACGGCGTCTCCAAGGCCGAAAACAGCAAGACCAAGGTGGCTGCCGAAAAGCTGCCCCTGGCCCGGCACCTGACCTACTGGCAAGTGGCGCAAATCCTGCTGAGCCTTCACCACGTGATCCGCATCGCCCCCAGCGCCAAGGACACTGACCGCGAGTACGACCTGCTGGCGATGTACCAGGCCACCGGCCCGGGCCGCGGCACGTACACCACCAGCGAGGACGACATCCGCACCACGGCGCGCCGTTACAACACCCAGTTGACACTCAAGGAATTCGCCGAGGTCCTGGCAGTACTCCGCGAAGACAGCCCGCGCCGGCACCAGTGCAGCCACAGAGACCTCATCGCCGTGAACAACGGAGTGTTCCACTATGGCCGCGAGGCCCGGGACATCCACGAGGGCGGCAAGGCCTTCCACTTCGAGCCCAAGTCGCTCGTACCCTTCGACCCGGCACTGGTATTCCTGGCCAAGTGCCACATCGACTACGTCGAGGACCCTGACAACCCGGTGATCGTCCACCCTGTCGACGGATCGACCTGGGACATCGAGTCCTGGATCTGCGAACTCTCCGACGAGGAGGGTATCCCCGAACTGCTCTGGGAGGTCATCGGCGCGATCATCCGTCCGCACGTCAGCTGGGGCAAGACCGCCTGGTTTTACTCAGAACAGGGCAACAACGGCAAAGGCACGCTTTGCTCCCTCATGCGCAACCTGTGCGGCCCACGCTCTCACACCTCGATCCCGCTGAGCGACTTCGGCAAGGACTTCGCGCTCGAACCGCTCGTACGCGCCAACGCGATCATCGTCGACGAGAACGACGTGGGCACCTTCATCGACAAGGCAGCCAACCTGAAGGCGATTGTCACCAACGACGTCATCCAGATCAACCGCAAGTACCGGATGCCGATCGCCTACCAGTTCTTCGGCTTCATGGTCCAGTGCCTCAACGAATTCCCGCGCGTGAAGGACAAGTCCGAGAGCTTCTACCGCCGGCAGCTGTTCGTACCGTTCAACAAGAGCTTCACCGGCATGGAGCGCAAGTACATCAAGGACGACTACCTCCAGCGCCGCGAGGTCCTGGAGTACGCCCTCTGGTACGTGCTCAACCGCGCCGGCGCGGCCGACCCGGGCAACTACTACCAGCTCTCCGAGCCGGTGGCGACCAAGGACGTCCTGGCGGAGTACAAGGAGGCCAACGACCCTGTGCGCGCCTTCTGGGAAGAGTTCCGCGAGCGACTGGTGTGGGACCTGGTGCCTTTCACCTTCGCCTACGACCTCTACAAGGCCTGGTTCGCGGACGTCTCGCCCTCGGGATCGCCGGTGAGCAACAAGCAGTTCATCACGGACCTGGTGGCGATCGTGCGGCCTGACCCGCTGTGGCACTGCCCGGACAAGAACAAGAAGATCCGCCCCGGCCAGATGATGGCCACCCCCGAGACAACCATCGCCGAGTACGAGCTGAAGAAGTGGATGAACCCGCACTACAGCGGCTCGGACCCGAAGAAGAAGTCGCAGCCGGTCCTGCAGGCCAACTACCGCGGCCTGCTCCGGCACACCGGTCCCGCCGTCCAGGTGGACGCCGACGACGAGGACACCACAGGAGAGGACTGATCCGACCATGCCCACAATCGCCAGGGCCATCACCGAGCTCGCCCGGGCGGTGGCCGACCTCGCCCGGCAGCAGGGCAGGGCGAGCACCGCGCTGGCCGATGTCGCCCGCGAACAGCGGATCACCAACCTGATCGTCCGCTCGCAGATCAGTGCCGACCCGGAGGAGAAGCGGCGGCTCGTGGTTGAGGCCTCCAGCAGGATGGACGCCCCGCGCCGCCGCTCTCCACACAACCCTGTGTAGGCCCTGCGCCTGCTGACGACAACTACACACCCGGCCGTGACGGCCGGTGACGACCGAAAGGCCAGACCCATGACCACCCAGCGCACCCCCGTCACAGCTGAGACCGCGCTCTTCACGTTCTACGACATCGAATCGCTGTCGAACGTCTTCACGCTGTGCGCCTACACTCCGCGGCCGGGCCGCACCGTCCACGACCTGGAGATCTTCTTCCTGGCCGACGACCCGGCGCTCGTTGCCTCCGTTGATCCCCAGGCCCTCTACGACACCGTGATCCGCTCCAACCCGGGCCTTCCAGCGGTCAGCGTCCAGCTGTGGAACCTCGGCGGCGAACGGGGCAGCCTTCGGCTCGCAGAGCTGATGGGGCTCTCGAACGCCGACCAGGTATGCAACCGCTCCGACCCCGGCGGGTACCCCGCGGCGCTTCGTCCGGTCTGCGACACCGACGCCGATTATGACCCGGCACGGCACCCGTTCCTCGCAGGCTACAACTCGATGAACTACGACACGACAATGGTCGCGCTCTACCTCAACGAGGCCTTCCCGAACCCGGGCAGCGGTCAACCATTCCAGCCGACCACGGCCCGTACCCTGCGCGACCACAACGATCAGCTCTTCTCGTCCCATCACATCGAGTACATGCCCGGCTATCTTGGCTGGGACGGGGCGGCTGCGAAGATCCGCCGCGCCATGCTTCACTCGGGCCGGCACCTGGACGTGGCCCGACTGAACGAACTGCAGTCGAAGGTCAGCCTCAAGCGCCTGCTCGGGATGCTCGGACGCCAGATCAAAGAGTCCGAGAAGCTCAGCCACGACACGAGCATCGTGGCAGTCGAGGACCTCTATGAACTGCTGGCTTACAACGTCTCGGATTGCCTGGGCCTGGCCCAGCTGTTCCGGCACCCGGCGTACGCGAGCAACTTCGACCTCAAGGCCGGCCTGCTCACTCAGTTCGCCGAAACGGTGTTCACCAAGAACGGCGCGGTGCGCAAGGACCGGCTGGCTGTCGACTCCTCATCGGCGAAGTTCGTGGGCCGCATCCTCGCGCCCTACGCTTCGCTGGACGACATCGAGGCGGTGTCCTTCGTGTATCCCCACCCGGAGGTCGCCAGAGAGCGCGGGATTGAGCCGGTCAACGTGCTCGACGAATGCGTGCGTTTCTTCGAGGAGAACGTCGCACCCGACCCGTCCACCCACCCCGGCGTGACCGATGCCCAGCGCGAGGCGCACCGGCAGTTCATGCAGGTTGTGGCGTACTACCGCTCGATCGAGGGGACGAACTTCAACGACTCCGAGGAGTACCGCGACAAGTTCAGCCTTCCGGCCAAGTCGCTGCGCGACGTACCCAAGACGCCGAACAACGTGCCGTATTTCCGGGCGGACGCCTCGCCGTCGTCCTGCTTCGCCACGTTCTCCACCGGCGGCATCCACGGGGCCGAAGCGGACCTGACGGTGTTCAATGCCGAGAAAGTCGAGCACAACGATCAGACCATGATGCTCATCCGGGCGGCACAGGCCTTCCCGGACGCAAAGGACTTCGTGGCCGAGGCCAAGCGTCAGCACGCCATGCTCCGTCTGCCTGACGGCACCTTCGTCGACAAGCGGCTGGTCTTGCTGGGTTCAGACCCGGAGAAGGTCAAGTACCGCAAGCCGAAGAAGGACGACCCTGACCAGGCGGGGCAGCTCGCCCGTGCCCAGGCCCAGGTGCCCGACCCGGCGGATCTGTTGACTACCCAGCGGCCCGAGGCGGAGGCGCTGAACGTCGTCCTGGCCGACGGCGGTGTCCTGGAAGGCAAGGTGGTACTCGCCAACAACACGGCCACCAATGCCGCCTACCGCGATGAGCCGGCGAAGAAGAAGCCGGAGCTGTTCATCGCGAAGGAAGACGGCTCCGACAAGCTGCACCCGAAGTTCGCACGCACCTCGGCCGGCCTGGTGATCCACGAGGACTTCACCAGCTACTACCCGAACTTGCTGCGCAACATGCGTGCGTTCTGGAACCCCGAGCTTGGCGAGGACCGCTACGCGAAGATCTTCTTCGACAAGGAGCGCTACGGCCAGGAGATCAAGGCGCTGAAGAAGCAGCTGGCGCAGCTTCCGGGTGACAGCCCTGACGCTGCGCGGCTGAAGGCCCAGATCGCCGGGCTCGGCGTGCTGCGCAACGGCACGAAGCTGATCCTCAACTCAGCCTCGGGCGCAGGCGACGCAGGTCACCGCACGCCGATCCGGATGAACAACCGCATCATCTCGATGCGCATCCTCGGCCAGCTGTTCAGCTGGCGGATCGGACAGGCCCAGACCCTGGCGGGGGCGCGGATCATTTCCACCAACACCGACGGCCTCTACTCAGTGGTCGGCGGAGAGAACGGCTTCGACGAGGCCACCAACAACCGCGTGCTCACCGAGCAGCAGGCCGCGATCGGCGTCGACATCGAGCCTGAGCTGATGTTCCTCATCAGCAAGGACTCGAACAACCGCCTGGAGCTGGAAGCCCCGGAGCCGGGGCGTTCGGTAGCGGACAGCCCGATCATTGCCGCCGGCGGCGGCACGCTGGCTTGCCACGCCGGCCCGACTCCTACGAAGTCGCTGGCCCACCCGGCTGTCATCGACTTCGCCCTGGCCCGCTACCTGCAGACGGTGGCGAGCAGGGGAGAGTCGGCGATCGCGGAGCCCTTCGACCTGATGCTGGGCCGGAAGGTGATCGAGGAAGCCGTCCTGGAGGACAACCCGATCCGGTCGCTCCTGTTGTTCCAGAACGTTATCGCGGCCTCCCGCGGCTCGATCACCTACCCCTTCTCGGCTGCGCCGATCGATCCCGCCGTGGGCGTGGAGTACAGCGAGCAGGGACACGTGACCAACGTCCGCGACCCGCAGGTGCTGCAGATGGTCAACCGGGTGTTCATTGTCCGCGAGGGCACCGAGAACGCCCGGAGCCTGCTCAACGCCGGTGCCTGGAAGGTCACCGCGGCCAGTCAGGCCAAGCGCCGCGAAGAGGGCATCGGCCGTGCCAAGCGTGACCCGGTCGCGCTGGAGGTACTGCGCCACAACGGCTGGGCGCGCTCCCGCGCCGAGGCCAGCACGTCCGACGGGCTCGCAGTGCTCCCGGACGACCAGGACGTCGTGGTGCGGCGCATCAACGCCATCGACCCCACCTGGTCAATGGTCGTCGTCAACGACGACCTGCACCAGCTGCCGGCCGACCGGATCGAGCGGCTCATCGCCTCGCTGGACCTGGACACCTACGTCCGGATGCTCGAGGAGACGTTCACCAAGAACTGGATGAACGCGGCCGCCTGAGCCAATCCGTCAACGCCCGAACAAGGGGGCCGCGTATACCGCGGCTCCCCTTGTTCACTTCTGAACATCATTGCAAATGGTGCCGCATAGATCATTCACTTCGAGTCATAATTGAGTAGGAAAGGCAATTCCGACTCGTCACGACACGACCACGAGAGGCCATCATGTCCCAGTCAACACTCCCCGTCCGTACCACTGATCCGGAGACCTCGTACGCCGCTGCCGTGAAGGCTGCCCTCGGCGCATCCCGGGTCCGCCCCATCGTGCTCGACATCGTCCCCGAGAAGGGGCCGTTCACCCACGACGAGCTCATCGCCGCCTACCACGACCGCGTCGTCACCAGCCTCGGCGAGGTGCCGCGATCCTCGGACTCCGGCATCCGCACCCGGCTGAAGGAGCTTGCACACCAGGGCCTGGTGACCGTTGCCGACACCGACGGCTTCTCCAACTACGGCAACGCGGCCAAGCGCTGGGTCGTAGTCGACCCGGAGGATCCGAGCTTCGTCTACGACCCGGACGCCATCGCCGCCTACATCGACGACGAGGACATCGTCGGCTTCGGGTATTTCCTTGACAGCGACACCTCCGACACTGCCGGGACCGACGAGGACTGAGCCCCCATGCCGAGGAAAAAGAACCAGCGCGAGAAGGCCGTCGAGCAGCACCTGCTCACGCAGTGCCGCCGGCACGGCCTGTTCTGCCTGAAGTTCGTGTCCCCGGCCCGCGGTGGCGTACCCGACCGAATCGTCATCACGCCCACCGGAACGGTCTTCGTCGAGGTCAAGCGGCCCGGCGGCGACCTCGAGAAGCGACAGCGTGTCATGCACGCCAAGATGCGCCGCTTCGGTGCCGAGATCCACGTCGTGGACGACGAGCAGGCCGTCGACGCCTTCATCGCCCACGTGCTCGGCCACCACCTGACCGACAGCCAGCAGAAAGCAGCATCATGACCGCAACAGCCATGTCCGCAGGCCCGGAGACAGACGCCCGCGACTACGAGACCAAGGACTCCGGATCACGCCGGATCACCGCCTCCGGCATGCAGCGAGAGGTGAAGACGGGCCAGCCCCGCTTTGACCTGCTCGTGCCCCTGCAGGTTCCCTGCCAGGACCAGCTGCTCACCAGGACTGCCGCGCTCGTGGAGCGCGGAGCGCGCAAGTACGACTCGCGAGACTGGGAGCAGGCCAGCACCGCCGCGGAGATGGAGGAGTTCCGCGCCAGCGCGTTCCGCCACTTCATGCAGTGGATGTGCGGCGAGGACGACGAAGACCATGCCGCTGCTGTGGTATTCAACCTCCTGGCAGCGGAGAGCACCCGGACGGTGATCGCCCGCGGTGACGCCGGGACCCAGGAGGCCGCCCGATGAGCGGCCGCGTCACCAAGGGCAACGGCCAGGCCACCTCGGCCTTCCGGCAGCTCACCCGGGCCGACTTGGGCACCTTCGACCGCGAGGCCACGGAGCTCGTGCTCGCAGCAATGCAGGCCGGCTGCGTTGGGCGTGTCTCGTCCCGGGGCCACGCCATCCTGCGCAACAACACCGGCGGATCTGTGTCCGTGCCGCGCAACCTGACCTCGGCCAACCGCGCGGCGCAGAACGCCCGTGCGGACATGAAGCGGCTGCTCGCCGGGCACCGGCCCGACGACGAAGTTTCTGCTGCGGACAGCGCGCCGCGCGGCAGAGAGCAGATGACCGTAGCCGTGGCCTTCGTCGAGCACCCGGCCGCCTTCTCCCGCTGGTTCGACGCCCAGGCCGGGGGTCTGCCTGCGGACCAGCTCATCGAGGTCGCGTTCGACGGGGCCGGAGAGCCGGCCTTCGAGCCTGTGCCCGTCGACGCGCCCGCACAACCCGAGGCACCGGAACAGAAGCAGCCGGAGGCTGCCCGGCCCACCCGCCGCCGGGGACACCTGATGATCGCGCCCGAGCCCGGGCAGGAAGCAGAGGACGACATGACCGCCGAGGCCCAGGAAGATCTGCCGTTTGCGCCACCCATACCCGATTCGGCCGTCGGGGATGCCTCTGCCGAAGCAGTCCTCGAACGCGTACGCACCGCGCTGGGTGAGGACCCGCGTGTTGCCGCCCTGCAGCGCAGGATCGTCGGGCTGGAGGCAGAGCTCGCCGCCCAGACGCGCCGGGCCGATGACGCCGAGGTCCGCCTGGGCCTTATCCGCGAGGCATTCCATGCCTGATCCCGAGCACCGACCGATGAGAGGAGGCCGCACGCCATGACCACGACAATTGCACCCCCGCAGCCGTCACCCGCGCCCATCGTGCTCAAGCCCTACCAGCAGCAGATCCACGACTTCCTCGTCAGCCGTCCCTTCGCCGGGGCCTGGCTTGGTGTCGGAGCAGGGAAGACGCTTTCGACCCTCAGTGTCCTGCAGACAGTCCGGCCGATGGGTCACATCCTCGTCGTCGCACCGATCGCGATCGCACGCTCGACCTGGCTCGACGAAATCGACAAGTGGGGGTTCCCGATACGCACCAAGTCGCTCATCGTCAACGAGAACGACCGGAAGCTGCCCAAGGAGAAGCGCTTGGAACGCTTCCGGGAAGTCTTCTCCGACCCGCCGACGATGTACTTCGTCAACCAGGAGCTGCTGACCCAGCCCTCCCAGGGTGCGCGTCTGCTCCAGCTGACCGGCGACCCCACCGGCGATGCCATCGCCGCCGGGATTTCACCCAAGGCCGTACAGCTGCGCGGGCTCATCGAGACGATCGGAGCGATGGCCCAGGAGCAGCTGATCGGGCACTTCCTCCAGCTGGCTGCCGGGCAGCCCGGAACCAAACCCCCCACCAAGACCGCGGTCAAGGAGGCGATCAGCGAGCTCGTCACCCGCGGCGCGTTGGAGCGCGAGAGCCACGACTGCCGCAGCTGCGGCGGCGATGGCTGCCCTCAGTGCCGCTACGGTCTGGTCGACCAGATGCCGATCCAGTCCATCAACGGACAGGACACCCTCATCTGGCCGTTCCAGACGGTGATCATCGACGAGTCGCAGGGATTCAAGTCCCACAGCAGCGCCCGGTTCAAGGCGCTGAAGACAGTCCGCCCGGCCATCACGCGGCTCATCGAGCTGACCGGCACGCCGAGCCCGAACGGGCTGCACGACCTGTGGAGCCAGATCTACCTGCTCGACCAGGGCGAGGCCCTGGGCCGGACCATCACGGAGTTCCGCAACCGGTGGTTCATTCCGAAGATGGTGCCCGGCACCACCACGCCCGCGAAGTGGATTCCGACCCCGAACGCCGAGGCCGAGATCCATGAGGCCATCAGGCACCTGGTGATGAGCGCGCAGAACACCAACCTCAACCTGCCGGGCCTGACAATCCAGGACGCCAACGTCACCCTCCCGCCGGACCTCATGCAGGCCTACAAGGAGTTCAGGCGCGACCTTGTGCTCGATGTCGTGAAGACCTACCAGGACGAGAACGGCAAGCTCACCCAGAGCGTTGAGTCGATCGTCGCCGAGAACCAGGCGGTCCTCACCAGCAAACTGATGCAGTTCGCCTCGGGGACGCTCTACACAGCCGACCCGGAGGTCCCGGCGACCAAGGGCCAATACGAGGTGATCCACGACAAAAAACTCGAAATGGCCGAGTACCTGGTGCGCAACAGCGGGGGAGACCCCGTGCTGGTTGCGTACCACTTCCGTTCTGACCTGGAGCAGCTGATGGCGCGCTTCAAGAAGGCAGGCATCGACGCACAGGTCTTCGACGGCTCGCGCGAGATGGTCCGCCGGTGGAACGCCAAGCAGATCCAGGTGATGCTGCTGCACCCTGCGGCGGCCGGCCACGGCCTGAACCTGCAGGACGGCGGCTCAACGATGATCTGGTACACGCTGCCGTTCTCGCTCGAGCACTACCTGCAGACCAACGGCCGCCTGTACCGCACGGGGCAGACCAAGCCCGTGGTGATCCACCGGATCATCACCAAGGGCACTCAGGACGAGCGGATGCCCGGAGTCCTGGCGGAGAAGCAACAGGTCCAGGACGACCTCATCTCGGCTGTGTCCGGCGAGGAGGCGATCCTCGTCGCCCTCGAGGAGGAGATCCAGGACGACCTCAACGACCTGTGGGTCTCCGAACGGGTCTGACAGCCCATCCCGTCGCCGCGGAGCACCAGCCACGCGCCGGCGCTCCGCGGCGCACCACCCCGACCCCAATGCCACCCGGCCCGAGGAGGACTGATTCATGAATGACCGGAAACACCAGGCCTGGCCCGACGGAGCGCGCGTGCGCTTCACCGCCGAGGCCAGAGAAGCCATGCAGGCGCGGCCCGGTACGAAGCCGCTGCGCGCACCGGCCCTCGGGCCGAACACGGACTACACGATCGACAACACCGACGACAGCCTGCACGACGTCGTGCTGCGCGAAACCGGGGAACACTACGGCGTGCTCTGGCTCCAGAGCGCAGAGAGCGAACCCGTGGACCCCGGCGTGGCGCTGCTCGAGAAGCTCTTCGACCGCGAGCTGCCGGCCAGCTTCGACCCCGCCCGCGGGACCCGGAGCGTCGTTCGCGATCAGGGAGCAGGGATGGCCGCAGCCGGAGCCCCGCCCGTCTCAACCGTTGCGCCGCGAGGCAACTGGATGCAGACCTACACAGGTCGCCGGTTCTACCCGCTGGACCCACGGCCCGAGGACGTGGACATCGCCGACATCGCACACGCACTGTCCATGCAGTGCCGCTACAACGGCCACGTCCGCCGGTTCATGTCTGTCGCCGAACACTGTGTGCTCCTCTCGCGGCTAGTCGCCCCGGAACACGCGCTCTGGGCGCTGCTGCACGACGCGACAGAGGCATACGTGGGCGACATGGTCCGCCCACTGAAGCTTCACATGCCCGAGTACCGGGCCGTGGAGGACAGCGTCATGATCGCCATCGCCCAAAAGTTCAGCATCGACCCCACCATGCCCGCCGAGGTGAAGCACGCCGACTCGCGGATCCTGCTCGACGAGCGCGCAGCACTGCTGGGCGAGCCCGCGGGGGACTGGGGGGTTCCCGGTCAGCCCTTCGGGGGCGAGATCCATGCGTGGAGCCCGGATGCTGCCGAGCTCGAGTACCGGCTGCGATTCGCCGAGCTGACTGGAGACCCGGCCGGGCTGCCGGTCGGGCTCTGCGGAAACCGTGAGGACCACCTGCCCCACACCTACAGAAGCGCCTCGCTTGGCGGGCTCTGGTGCTCCGCTGACCAGGACTCGCGCCTTCCCTGGGCTGCCGAACGTCGGCAGGGCCACATCGAAAACACAGGAGAACAGCACCATGACTGAGACCAGGATGACCGAGTTCGAACGCGGAGCCCGCGCTGCCGCAGAAGCCATGCGCCACTACTTTCTCAACGAGAACGAAGCGCCGATCTATGACGTGGGTTCCGGGGAACTCGCGGCGTTCAAGACCGGAGCCATCGCTGATGCGCTGGCTGACGAGCGCCGTCGCCTCGAACGGGAAGGGAATGAGGGCCCCCGGGTCGTCCCCTCGGTCCATCGCGTACTGCCCACCGGTTACGCCGACTCCCCGCTCGTGGACAAGGGGCACTTCGAAGTGACCCTCGAATGGCGCGGACAGGACCCCGAGACGCAACTGGACCGTTGGGCAGTCATGCATATGGGCCACTGCCTCTCAGCGGAGGGCACCTGGGAGTTCGAGCTGCAGCCCTCCTCGCGAGATGAAGAGTTCATTCGCCGCTTCAGGTTTTCCTTCGAGGATGCTCTGGAACTGGCAACCTCCGCCGTCGACAGCGTGAAGGTCAACGGCCGCACGCTCGCCCAGCACGGGGAACGCATCACCGCTGGTTCATGACGATCGGTGACCAGCTCCCGCAGGGTCCTGGTCACCGGACGGCACAGCGTCGGGGTCGGCGGGGCCGACCCGGGTGCCGGGGCAGTGATGCCGGGGCTCGGGCTTCGGCCCGGTCCCCGTCATCGCCACGACACCACGACAGGAAGGAGCCAGGCCCATGGCTGAGCGACCCATTTACCGGCTCCCGCCCGCGGGCTGGTCCGACTTCGGCGCACACGTGGACCGGCGTGGCGTCCGCCTCGAGTTCTCGGCAGAGAACGGCGAGGACGGCATGCCGCTCTGGGAGCGGCCCATCAACAGCCAGCCTTACAACCAGGAGATCTTGCCATGAAGGCGTACAGCACACAGACCGAACGCACCTACGACTCGTGGGAAGACCTGGTATCCGAGGAGGCCAACGGCTACGGCGTAGTGGTGATGATGCAGGCCGAGAGCCTGAAGTCCGGCAGAACCCAGGCCTACTCGCGCCTGATCGGGCCGTTCGACGACCAGAAGACGGCACGGAACAAGGCCGCTGCAGTGCGCCGCGCCTGGAAGCTCAACAAGAACCGCAACCCCCGCATACAGCTGCTGGGCGTCTCGGTCGAGCCCATCTGGCCGGACCTGCGCTTCAGCACCAGGGACTAAGCCCGGCACCCACGGCCAGCGCCAGAGCTCACAGCCGGGGCTTACGCTCCGGAGACCATCAACGACACGACCAACAAGGACATCCGCCATGACCATGACGACCACCGCCAGTCCCACCCCTCTGCGCCTGCACGACCCGCTCGACGCCGTGATGCGCAGCTGCCTGCGCGACGACGCCGTCTGGGCTGAGATCACCACCACGCCGGCCGGCCTCAACCAGGCCGAGCACTGGCTGAAGACCACCGCATCCAGCATCGACCAGCAGCTCTCCTTCCGGCAGGACGACGCAGAGATCTGGCGGCTGTCCCCGCTGGACCACAGCGCACAGCTGATCGAATTCCTCGAGTGGCGCAAGGGCGCGCTCTACCTCAAGAGCCTCTGCGAGAAGCGCCTCATCGACATCAAGCGCCTGCGGACCGCCGACGAGGAGCGCGCCGAGGAGATGAAGGTCCTGCTGGTCCGCCTGGCAGAAACCGTCGTCGCCCACGAGGGCAAGCTGATCGGAGACGAGGACCTGTACGGAGCCCTCGACCGGCTCTCGCTTCCCGGCACGGACGCGCCGACCTTGCGGGAGTACCTCCGGTTCCGCGTCGGCTCGAAGGACTGAACAAGAGCACACGACCGCAGCCTCGCCGCGGCCGGGTCCCTATGGGACGGCGCGCGACGGGGCTCCTCGATCCCGGGCCACGCGGCCCGGCGGAAAGAACCGCATGACGCCCCAGACCACCGCAGAAGACCTCGTCCCCGAGATCAAGCAGACCTTGCTCGATTCGCGGGCGGACCGAACCCTGCACGAGAACAGCGCCACACACGGGCGCTCCGAGCAGACAGAGCTGAGCGACCACGAGCGCACCGTGATGCTCGACGTCACCCTGGCGCTGCTCATCAGGCATCGGCTACCCATCGACATCGACCGTGCCGCGAAGGCGGTGGCCGACGCGCAGACCGTCGATGCCCGCACGTGGGCGGCCGGCTGCGCGCGCCACATCGCCCGCGTGGCCGAGGAGAAGAACCCATGAACCGAAAGCGCAGACAGCACTACTCCACCGAGGGCTTCCGGCCGACGGCGAATCCCGAACAGGCGCACTGGATGCGCGAACTCCGCAAGTCCAGTGCGACGCAGCGGCACACCCCCAAGCCCCGTAAGGGCACCCGCCGCGAGCGGGAGCGCCAGGCGCTTCGCGACCAACAGAAGAGGCAGGAGAGGTGACCATGCCCCTGGACAAACCCATCAGCACCATCGCACCCGCCGGCTACGACCAAAAGCTCTGGGATTCGATCCCTTCCGTCCGGGCGCAGAAGCACCGCGGCAAGCATCAGACCTATGTATACGGCCAGTCCAGTGCAGACGGCACCGCTTGCATCGGCTGCGCCTGGCAAACCAGCGAGATTCTGACCGGGGCCACGGCCATCGCCCGCCACGACGCGGACCAGGGATTGGCCCACAACCACGACGTCTGGGTGGCGATCGAGCATGGCCAAGATGCCGGTCGCTGTCCCTGTGGAAGCCAGCCCCGGCACGACCCCGTTTCCCTGGAAGCCGAGTCTGTCCGCGCCGAGCTACAAGAAGCCCCCGGTGCCCACAGCCTCAACGCCGAGCAGGCCGACCGCATCTCCACACTGAGCGACGAAGAGATCAACGCCGCCGTCCGCGCGAGCACCGACGACGCCTTCTGGGAGCAATACAACGCCGTGCGCCGGCGCGCCATTGCGCGCCTCATTCGACAGCTGAACCCGGAGGGCTGATGCATGACCATTTGTGCCCAGCACACACCCGACGACATCGGTCAGCCTCGTGGCGAAAGGCCTAAGAGCAAACAACAACAGGGAGCAGAGCATGCAACAGCTGACCGAAAATGAGTTCGAATCACGCTTCACCGTTGTGCCCGATCCCGTCACCGGAGACACGATCCGCTCCTCCGACCAAGGCCTCGACAGGGATTCCCGGAATCTATGGACCATCGTCGAAGGGGATGACGGCGGCAGCCTCTACGCCGTCTCCGGGTGGCATTTTGTCAACCGAATCGGCTACATCCTCACCGAAGAAGCGTGGACAGAAGAAGCCGAAGCCGTCTGGTGCGGGTTCAGCGACGACAATGCAGAAGAAGAGCCCTAAGTATGGCTGCCTGGAAGACCCCACCCTGTCCTTCCTGTGGAACTTGGGAATGCCTGGACTGTGGAGCCCGGGTCAGCCGGAGGAACAGGTACTACCCGGGGGAGCACCACTGTCCGAAGTGCAAGAGCATCAACGGCCAAATGCTCCCCACTCACCACCGGCTTGGCATTTACGAAGACCACGTCGAGGAGCTCGATCGGCAGGCCACCTGCTACTACCCACTCGAGCAGATGCATTCCGAGGATGGGCACACGTCGTGCGCGGAATCATAATCAGCCGCGATTCGCTCAGGACGAATCCGACCCGCCGGCACCGTGTAAAGCCCATCGCCACCACAAGGTCACCTACCAGGAAGACCCCATCAGGCCTCAGTCCCGATGGGGTCGATCTGTACACCGGATGGTCAAAAGCGGCCGGCATGTGAGCCAGCAAATCTCTCTGCCACGCCCCACCGCACCAATATCCCCCCCGCAAAGCGCCCGTACCCCCAGCAAGGGAGAGAAGGAAACCACGTCCCATGACCCCCACCACGATCGGCGACCTGCCCCGGACCGCACACGCCGCCCCGAAGATCACCATCTACGGGCCGGCGGAGTGCCCCAACTGCGACAAGGCCAAAAGCCTGTTCGATCGGCAGCAGCCCACCATGCAGTACACCAAAATCGACATCGAGCAGGGCGATGCAAACCACCGCCACATCACCGAAGACCTTGGCTACGCCCAGGCACCTGTGATCATCGTCGAACTGGCCTCCGGCCGCACCATCCACTGGGGCGGACACCGCCCGGACATGCTGACCGCGCTCGTCCGGCTGTGCACCAAGGGCATCGTCCCCGAAGATCGGAAGGTGGCGTCCTGATGGCAGCGGCGCAGCAGCACCTCAAGCTCAGCATCACCGCCCGGCAGGCTGACATCCTGCTCGATACGCTCGCCGACAAGTCCGTCGAGACGGACCACTATCTGCTGTCCTATCCCAAGGACGAGCCCGACAAGACCGACACCTGCTGCGACGCGCATCTGGCCCGGTTCGAGCAGCGCGCACTCCAGCGCAAGGCTCTGCTTGAACGGAAAGCAGAAGTCCAGCACCTCATCACGATCGTCGAAGCCTCCCGGTCCTCCCCGGGAAGCACTACGACCGTGGACCTGTCCGGCGTGACGCTCATCTACCGGGACGCGGCAGGTAAGACATACGAGCAGCCGTTGGCCGACATCGAATCCGCCGGGACGCTCATCGACCCCGACAGCGGAAACGACCTTGAGCTCATCGCCGCGTTGGTCGCAGCAGACCCCGCCCCAACTGAAACCCAGGGAGCAACCCCATGAACCTGCACATCGATAGCCTTGCCGACCTCGTCCGCGGAGCCATGTCCGGCGGCGACACCACCCGGGAAGACTTCGAACGTGCACTCGACCAGGTCTTTCCCGGGGATCAGCTCGACCCGTTTGAGGGCACCGGCAGCGAGGAGTACCTCGTCGGATGGACGATCGACCAGGACGCGGAATCTCCCGCCGAGGCCGCCAGCAAGGTCTGGCGCGAGGTCTTCCAGCGCGGACCATGGCAGCCCGGCGCTGACGAGGGCTGCGTCTTCACGGTCTCTCGTGGAGGCCAGCGCGTCGAGATTGACCTCAGCGACGAACACTTCGCGCACCTTTTCAGTGACTAAGAGGAGCATCGGGAGCAGTGCGCGGCGTAGCCGCCCCGGAGCCCCGGAGGAATGGATCCTCCGGGGCTCTGTGCCTACACACCCCGAGTACGAAGTATCAACACGCGCACGACGACTTCGAGGAGGAGCCACGGTGCACGCACAGCAGAACACCCGCCTCCCGGCCTCACCACGATGAGCGGCGAGGAACCAGACGAGAAGTGGCGCAGGGATGCCCTGTGTTCCCAGAGCGACCCCGACGCGTTCTTCCCCGAGAAGGGCGGCAGCACCGCCGATGCCAAGAAGGTTTGTGGCCAGTGCGGGGTGCGGGCGCAGTGCCTGGACTACGCGCTGCGCGCCGACGAGCGCTTCGGCGTCTGGGGCGGACTCAGCACCACCGAACGCGACAACTTCATCAAGAGCGCAGCGGCTGCTCACCGCACTGCCGCACAGGCCAAGAAGCAGGAGCGCGACGCCCTCATCGTCGCGATGGCCGGCCGGGGAATGAACCCCCGAATCATCGCCGACACGGCCGAGGTCACCGACCGCACCGTCTACCGGGTGCTCGCCCGGCACAAGGAGCGGCAGGACGCCGTCTCCGCCTGAGCGCTGCATGACCGAACGAAAGGACCACCATGCCACTGTTCCTGCGCCGCTTCCGACGGCGTGACCTGCTGCCCGGGGACGCCTATCCGCGCAACCCGGTGACAGGAGCTCTGATGCCGGCCGACAAGCGCGCGAACATCGATCGCCGCCTTCGCCTCCTGGTGAAGCAGCATCTGCTGCCCACCAAGCCGGGGGAGTACCTCGACGCCACTGGTGACCGCTGGACACTCGACGCCCAAGGTGGCTGGACCGACAACCACGGTGTGCACCGCGACGCACGGTACGCGCCGATCATCGCACTGTTCGTCCACACCTCCGGCCCGTTCACACGCATCCGGAGCTGATGACCACCACGGACCGAACCGCAAAAGGAGCGACCATGCACCCCCGTATCGAAGACGTTCACCTCGACCCCGGCCTCCTGCCCACCGTCGATCCGCAGCAGCGCACCGACGCCCAACTCGTCGAACCTGTCATGGAGGCCATCCAGGCGGCCGTCGCCGACTGCAGCGTGACCGCTGCCCAGGTCTTCGCCGGCCGGATCCACACGCGCAAGAACGAGGAGTGCACGACAGCATTCGGCCGGCCGCCCAGCGCCGGTCACGCATCTGACGGTGACGACTTCTACCTGCAGATCGGCGTCAGGGTGCCCTCGTACGCAGCCGCGCCGGTGCTCAAAGCGATCCGCGCCATCGAAATGCTGTCCGACGCACAAACGCTGCGCGAGGCCCGTGCCCGGCTCGCCGAGGCCAGAGAGCGCACCGCCGCGGCACGGAGCGAAGAAGCCCGGGTGCAGGCCGAGATCGATCGCCTCGACCCAAAAAGGAGTAGACCATGAGTGCCGCCCAACCCCTGGCCGCCCGCATGCGGCCCACCTCCCTCGACCAGGTCGTGGGCCAGGAGCACCTGGTCTTTCCCGGCTCACCGCTCGAGCTGCTCGCCCGGGGCGAGGGTGCGACCTCTGTCCTGCTCTGGGGCCCGCCCGGCGTCGGCAAGACCACCATCGCCTCGGTGATCGCGCGGCAGACCAGCCGCCGCTTCGTCGAGCTCTCTGCGACCAGCGCCGGCGTGGCCGATGTCCGTAAGACACTCGCCGCAGCCCAGAAGGTCCTCGACGACGACGACACCCGGACGCTGGTGTTCATCGACGAGATCCACCGCTTCTCGAAGGCACAACAAGATGTCCTGCTGCCCGCTGTCGAGACAGGGGTTATCTCCCTCATCGGAGCAACGACCGAAAACCCGAGCTTCTCGGTCAACTCAGCATTGGTCTCACGCTCGATCATGCTGGTCCTGCGGCCCGTGGAAGCCCGCGAGGTCGTGAACCTGCTCTCGCGGGCACTGGAGGAAGACCCGGTTCTGTCAGCCACAGGCATCGGCTTCGCTGACTCCGCGCTGCAGATCATCGCCGAGCTGTCCAGCGGCGACGTGCGCCAGGCGCTGAACCGGCTGGAGACTGCCGTTGCTACGGCCCACGCCGCCGGCAAAAGCGTTATCGACCGCGAAGTGTTGGAGCAGGTCACCGGCTCCGCCCTGCAGCGCTACGACCGTGACGGCGACCAGCACTATGACATCGTCAGTGCCTTCATCAAGAGCATGCGGGGCAGCGACCCGGATGCCGCGCTGCACTGGCTGGCCCGGATGATCGAGGCGGGGGAGGACCCCCGGTTCATCGCACGCCGCTTGGTCATACACGCCTCCGAGGACGTCGGCATGGCGGATCCTTCTGTTCTGTCCATTGCGGTGGCAGCGGCCCAGGCCGTCCAGCTGATCGGCATGCCGGAAGCCCGGCTCAACCTCGCCCAGGCCGTGGTGGCAATTGCCACGGCCCCCAAGTCACCGGCCATCATCCGGGGCATCGACCGGGCGTTGGATGACGTCCGGCGTGGCCGGACCGGGAACGTGCCGGTGCACCTGCGCGACGCCCACTACCCGGGGGCGAAGGCTCTCGGTCACGGCGAGGGCTATCTCTACCCACACGACCACGAGCACGGCGTCGTGGCCCAGCAGTACCTGCCCGACCACGCACTCGGCACCCAGTACTACCGGCCGACGGCCAACGGCTTCGAGCAGACCGTCGCCAACCGGCTGGCGGGCATCCGCCGCATCACAGACAACCCGGAAGAACAGCCATGAGCGCCAACCACATGCCGCCCGCGCTGGGAGCCATCCTCGCCGAGCACGACCGCGGGCCGGAGTACGCCCTCGTCGAGTGCATCGCCGGGGACTTCTCCTGCAGCGCCAGGGAGCGGGTCGAGAACAGTGCACGCATGACCGACGAGGAGATTACCGCCGTGCTCGCCGGGCGCGGATGGTCCGTGGGGCCGACACTGTGCCCGGCGCACCGGAACCAACCCGACCAGGAAGGAACGCAGCAATGAGCGGCAGCAAGACCACAGAGCCGTATCCCGAACACGCCAAACAGGCCGCTGTCGTAGATGAGTCCGAGGCCATCGGGCGCTTTCTCGACGAGGGACCGTACGTGCTGGCCGAATACCGGGAGTTCGACGACCGCCGGGAACCACAACTCGTGCCCGTGGCGAAAAGCCTCCAGCAGGTGCTCGCCGACTGGTTCGGCATCGACCTGCAAAAGATCGAGGAGGAGAAGCGCCGGATGCTCGAGTCCCTGCGCGCGATGAACACGGCGACGGCCGACAGCCGTCAGGAAGGATCGACTTCCCATGGCTGAACGGACCCCGGACCCGCGCGGGAGCGTCGACGAGCGGCTGTCGCGGGAGCTGGGCATCGACGTCACAGCCGTCGAGGCCCAGGCCCGGCTGCGCCTGGACCTGCTGCGCATGCAACGAGGGGAGCCCGGACAGTTGGGATATGTCCTGCTCAACCGCCGGAACCATCCGAATGCGGCCGTTATCTTCGTCTCGCCGGACGCGGCCCGTCGGGCGATGGAGTCGCACCCGCTCATCGACTCGCTCTGCGAGGAGGACTGCCTGGACACTTCTGTCCCGGATCCGGCCACCCTCTCCGACCTTGCCTCACGCGAGGTCATCATGCCCTGACACGGGTGTCGGTGCGACTTCTCCAGTGGAACAGATTCCACTAGGATCACATATCGAACCGATTCGCACGAAGCGCGCGCCGGAGACCGGCGGCCTTTCGCGAGGAGCGCTGCCTACCAGCGCCGCCAGTGTCTCCGTTCCCTTGCACACGTACCAACAATCGATAGGTTCCCTTAGATGAACGACCAGGAAGTGCGCCGCGGCGCTGGCGTCTACAGCAAGCCGATCCTCGGGATCTACGACTTTGTGGTCGTCCGGCTCTCCAACTCATTGGCCTGGCGCTGCCCAAGCGTTCTCATGTTGGCCCAGTACGACCGCCTCCTTGGCCGCCGCCACCTGGACGTCGGGCCCGGCACGGGCTGGTACCTCGCCAACGCACAGCTGCACAAGGACGCAGACGTTATGCTGATGGATCTCAACTCCAACAGCCTCGACAGCGCCTCCGCCAGGATCGCCGGCGTCACGCACAGTCGTCTGGTCGCCAACGTGCTCGAACCCCTCCCGGAAGACATCGGCCTGTTCGACTCAATCGGCGTGAACTACCTCTTCCACTGCGTCCCCGGCACCTGGACCGACAAAGGGGCAGCCTTTGGCCATCTTGCCGAGCGGCTTGCTGACGACGGAGTTCTGTTCGGTGCGACCATCCTGGGCACCGGCGTGCGGCACAACCTGGGAGGCAAGGGCCTCATAGCGCTCTACAACCGGCTCGGGATTTTCCACAACCGTGCCGATGACGCCGATGGCCTCCGGGCGGCGCTGGAGGCTGCCTTCCGGGAAGTCGAGGTCAACGTCGTGGGAACCGTCGCAGTGTTCAGCGCGCGCGAACCACGCCGCTGAAGGAAGAGGCTCCCCCTAAAGATCCAGCCGGAGCACCGCATCCCGTCCCTGCACGCCGGAGCGCACACCTAGGACCGTCATCCCGATGGATTGGACCGAACCATCGCTCCGGCGCAGGTCCACCTGCATGAACCGTGAGTTCTCGGTGTCTTCCGCAGCGGCACGAATGAAGGCCTGTACCTCCTCGCAGTTATCGACTGTGAACTGGCCCAGGCCGCCGACATGGCCGAAGCCGCCCTCACGCCACGAGGTCGAAGTCATCAGCAGTTCCAGGGTCTCGACGTCGACAACTGCCATCGGCTCGCGCGTCAGTGACATGACACCCCGCAGCACGTCGTCCACACGCCCGGCCTTGACGTCCCGCACGAATGCCATGTCATGGAAGGAATCCGGCACCTCGTAGCTGAAGCCCTGGATCAGGATCTTCTCATCGCCAGGCTTGACGGGCACGATCTGACCGACCAGCCGCAGGTGCTTGCGTCCACGTACCTCGGAGCCATACCCGGTGACCACGTCGTAGGTCAGGCAGCGGATGGTGCCCGTAACGCCCATCTCACCCACGCCGGTCAGGCCTTCCTGAATACCGTCCCGGACCAAGCTGTTGACGCGCATCTGATCCGATTTGCTGATGAGTTCATTGGCCCATTCGCCCGCCTGCCAGTAACCCCGGCTCTGCTGGTCAACCCCGGGCTCCACCGCATAGATGTCGTAAAGCGCCCGGTCCCAGTAGGTGCGCCGCTGCGGTGTGGGCTGGAGGTTTTCGTCCAGCTCAATCTCCCACTCCCAACCGCCGACCAAAGGCAGTTCCGGGGTGGCCGCCCCCGCCGGCAAAACAATGGCGAATGCGCCGACAACGCTGCCGGAGCGCGGGGACAGTTTGGGCTGCACGATCACGGACAACTCCTGGCCGTCGTGCATCACCTTCTCCGCGATGCCTGTCCTGGTCCGGTAAATCTGTGCGAGCCTGTCCTCCTCCAGCAGCAGTTCCCTTGGGATCCGTCGCATCTGCTTTCTGGCCGAGCTCGGACCGCAAGGCTCGTCGCCGACCAGCACAAGCTGCCTGCCGTCCTGGCCGCAAAACAGGCCCCATGATCCAACGTCGAAATATGCTCCCACAGGCTAGACGCCTCCTAATACCGGGTTCGTAGATGTCGAGCCTGTCGACCCGCCGAAGGGACGGGTTGCGCCGATCACCGGTGCGCTGCACCCAGGATGTCGTGCTTGAGACACTTCCGTCACGTCGATCCCCGCTATGCGATAATATCTTTACAACCAAGTTACGGGACTCGAACCCCTTCGTTGGCAAACGACTGGCGGTGTCTCTTTTCTCTTCATTACAGAGGATCGCTGATGCCTGCCTTCATTTCGACTCTTGTCGAGCCTATCCGGTTTTTCGCGCGCCTGCGCCGGCCTTCCGGCCGCCACGAGAACCAGCCTGTGCGCTTCGACCAGGACCACCATCAGTTCGACGCTTTCGACTGGCCTTCTGAGACCACCCTTGAGGCCCTCGGCAACGCCATTGCCGCAGCATGCGGCCTCGGAATCGTGATCAGGCCCATCCCTGACGAAATGCGCCACCATGAGGTCAGCGGGCTCACCACCGTCATTGGACGAGTGGCCCACGTCTTCTACGACCCTGAACTCCCGCCCCTCAACAAGGAGCAGACGATCCTTCACGAGTACGCCCACATCCTGCACGGCGACGTCCGCGCCGACACCGACTGCACACACCTGCGCAGCATGTTCGACAACCCCGTGGAAAAGCGCGCCGAGACCACCGGCATGCGCCTGATGGAGGCCCTGCACCGTCGGCGGCGGACATCCGAGGAACACAGCGAGGTGCTCGCCTTCCTGTCCGGATCAAACGAGGACGGTGAGATCTGATGACTGAAATCATCATTGTCGGTATCACCATGAGCCTGATCATCATCGTCTCAGCCCTTTATCAAGGCCGTCGACGCCGGGTCAACCTTCTCAGGGTCACCTGTATCGCGCTCTTCATCGCCACGGTCTGCCGCGGAATGGAGCCTCCCATCGACGGGCCGGCCATCGACCTCCTCAAGCGCCTGGCCATCCTGGCCGCCCAGGTATCCGTGGTTCTGCTGATTCTCACCTTCCGGGCGACTCCGCTGTCGCGACGGGCCATCCGGAACGTCTACTTCTTCGCCGGACTCATTGCCCTGGGCGAAACCGCACTGGTGTGGTTCATCCCCCTCCAGGCTGACGGCACCATCTACGACCGTGTCGACATCGACGACGCCCTTGCCCACGGTCAGGCCATGGCCCTGATCTCCTACAACTTCCTGTACCTCTCTGCATTCGCCGCGGCAACTGCCGTAGTTGCCGTCGGCTGCTGGCGGACGATGACGCAGAAGAACCAACCCTTCTCGGCCCGCCTTCCGGTTGCCTTCGTCTTTACCGGAGCCATCGGATCTGCCCTGTTCATCGGCTCATCACTCCTGGACCTCTTTGGCAGTCCGGTCGTCGGCGGAACTAAACTGAGGACACAGCTCCTCGTCACCGTTGTCAGCTTCTTCTTCATGGGACTCGCAACGGGGGTCATCCGCCGCATCAGCATAGAAACACAGTTGAGGCTCGCGCTCCGCCTCGCGCACGAGGTCGTGGTGCCTCTGTGGCGAACGACCACCACCCTTCACCCCGACGTGAAGCTTCCGCCCGAAGACCGGCAGGACTTCGATCAGCTGATGACACTCTCAAGGCTCACCATCGAGACCCACGACGCGCTCAGACTCATCCGCGAGGACCACGACCCCGCACTCGAACCCCTGCACAGGCAGCACCCCGAGGATCCACATCTGTCAGCGGGACTGGTCCGCCATCTCAGCGGAGAGAACGCCGTGCCCGCCCTCGGGTGGTTCACACTGGCTCTGAGCCGGCTCCGCACGCTCAAGCTGAAAGACGACGAAACCCTGTCCGCCTCTGTGCAGAGCCTCTACGAGATCCGTGTAGCGATGAGTGCGATGAATGGGACGGAAAAGCCATGACCGGGAACGGAATGGAAATCCGCATCCCCGCGACCGACGATCCTGCGACCCGGGCCGCCAGGATCCTTAGTGACCTGTTCGCGCCCGCTGTGTCCGTGTTCCTCATCTGCGTCCTTTGCGGCGTCACAGGTCACCCGGATACCTGGGCTGGTCTCGGATGGGGCATCCTGATCGGCTCCTTCTGCGCAGTGATCCCGACGGCAGCCATCCATGTCGCCGTGCAGCGCGAGCAGCTCACCGACCGGCATGTGACCCGGCGGGATCAGCGCTGGTGGGTTTTCCTGGTCTGCGTGGCGTCTGTGCTTGGCGGCATGGCAACGGCGGTGCTGCTGGATGCGCCGCGCCCGCTGCTGTGGATCCTGCCAACGATGGTCGCCGGGCTCGTCCTCGCCGGGGGAGTGACTCTCCTGGGACCGAAAGTCTCCATGCACGCGTTCTGCTTCACCTCCCTCATCGTCCTCGCGGCAATGCTGCTCTCGCCCTGGTGGCTGCTCGCCCTCCCAGCCCTGCTGCCGGTGGTCGCCTTCGCCCGGCTGAAGCTGAAGCACCACACACGCCTTGAGCTCGCACTTGGATCCGGCCTGGCGGCCGCCGTAATGCTTGGAGCCAGTGCGTTCATGCCCGCCGCTGGTTAGGGCTGGCTGCTGCTCCGGCGCAACCGGCAATCTGCCGATGCCACCGCATTGGAAGATCTTCCACTAGTATGAAGGTGTCGTCGCGTGCACCGTTCGCCTCGATGACTTCATGTCTGAAATCACGAGGAGGATTCAGCTCCGTGACCATCGCCCAGCGACTAGAACGCTTGTTCGCGGAAACGGCGGGACCACACGGTCGCCCCGTCACCCTGCAGGAAATCGTCCAGAGGATGGAGCAGCGCGGCATCTCTTCGATGTCGCTCAGCTACCTGCAGCAACTGCGCAAGGGGGAAGCCCATAATCCCCGCCTGCAGCACCTCAGAGCTCTGGCCGACGCCTTCGACGTCCCACTGTCCTACTTCCTGGAGGAGGACGAACCGGACAGCGCCACCGAAAAGGAGCTGACCCCGCAGGAGCGCACCATCGCCCTGCGTGTGCACGGGCTCAGTGACGGCGCGCTGGCCAGCATCCGGGCGATTGTGGAGCTGGCGCGCAAGAGCGAGCAACTCGACGACCCGCCCAAGGGTCCTGACACCACTCAAGGCTGATCCCGCCGCGGGGTCTCGTTGCCCTGCGGACATCGTCCTCGTGCCGGCGCTTGGTATGTGAGTGGAATCTTTTCCACTCGTGTGGCAGGATGGGAACCACAGCCCGGCGATTCCGTACATCGTGATGTCCCGTCGGACGAAGGTGATCACGCCCGTGAAGGAGCATCAGATGGTCGAAATGCAGCCCCCCTCCGACGAGTTCCACGGATTCGACGAAGCCCGGTCGATCATGTGGTGCTACGAGGCGCGCTCACGCACCCACGCCCGTCTGAGCCAGACAGACTTCCTCGCCAACGACGCGGTGGCCGCCGTACATGTCGAGAACACCTCCCGCGCCGATCGCGTCTTCCTCACAGGCTTCGACCGTTCCGGCCGGCTGTTGTTCGGTGACACGCTCTACATCGACGACCCGACACAGCGACTCGACGTCACGCCCGAGTTCGACCATGACTTCACCGGCCTGGCCGTCACCGCGGGGTCAGAACTCGAAGAAGCCATCGAACGCGAGAACGGCTGGGTGGTCAACCTGGATGCCCTGCGCGACTACGACCCGCTGGAGGACCGCCGGACCACGCAGCGCGCGGTGCTCCTGGCGCACCTCGGAGACATGATGGCCAGCGGCCAGGCCCGGGGCTTCCTGTTTGGCAAGCATGACGCTGCCGAAGATCCCGGTGAGGCCGGTACCGACGCCGCCTGAGAGCGACGCAACACTTCTTCTGGCGTTCGATCGACCCCGCCCGGCTTCGGCCGAGGCGGGGTCTTTTGCGTCCCGGGGGAATCGGTGGAAAGACCGTGGACCGGCTCACGCCGGTCCCGGGGGTCGTTCCGTGGTGGTCGCAGCCGCGCGGTGAGCGGCGCGGCCACCGTTACCGAATCGTCTGTTCTTGAGAGCCTCGACCCACAGGAGTAGCCCATGACCGTCCCTCTCCGCGCAGCCCAGCTGCCAGTCAAGTACGAGCGACTGCGTGAAACCCATCGAGCCGGTCAGACCATTTACGAAGTCCCTGGATCGGGACTGTACAGGGTTCTCGAGCTCAACGGCGGCGAATTCACCGTCGAAACGCTCACACAGCTTGGGTGGACGACCCTTATCAAGCTCGATGCGCAGGATAAAGCCTCCACAGGCCTTGAGGCCATGCAGATCTGGCTCGACATCCAGACGCCCGCCCGCAACGTCCGGCAAAAAGAAGGGAGCGAAGGCGATGACTGATGCAAGCGCCGCCATCAAGGATGCCGCCGAAGAAGCCGCCAATAGCGTCATCAGCGCCCACGGTATCGCCGTAGACGACGACGAAAGCTGCTTTGAGGCACTCTGCTGGGCATTGGGTGCGGACGTGCCCTACGAAAAAGGCCTTCTCCAGTTTGCCCAGGCAATTGTCGACGGCTTTGACCTGAGCGGACTCGTCGAGGCGAAGATCGAGCTGCTCGGCGAATACAAGCTCGACTATCCCCAGGACTACGAGCCGGACGACGTCACCAGCATGCAGGAAGAGCTGCTGCGGCTGCGGTCGCTGCAGCAGATGCTTGCAGAACCCGCCGGTTGACCGTTTCCGGACACAGCAAGAGGCCCGGGCAACGCTGACCTTCAGCGCTGTCCGGGCCCCAGGCCTGTGCTCACGCCGTGGGTGGAATGAGCAGAGAAGCTCCGGCATAGATGAGATTCGGATCCTGGATCCGGTTCTCCTCGACCAGGGTCCCGATCGGCACTCCGGTCTCCGCCGAGATCTCCGTGAGGGTGTCACCCCACTGGATCACGTACACCCGCGGCTGAGGCTTCGGCTCGGGGACCTGTGCCGGCTTGTCTTCGTCACCCTTGCCCGACGCTGAGGTACCCGAACCCTGACCGTTTGTGGACCCCCCGTCGCCGGCCTTGTCCTCGAAGGCGTCCGGGACCCCGTTGCGGTCCCGGTCCGGCAGGGTCACCGTCACGGTGCCCTCCTCGTGCTGGGAAGTTGCCGCAGCATTGCCCGCCGGGTTCCGGTCAGCAGTGAGGAGCTGCGTCGCGCCCCAGCCTGCGAACAGCAGCGCCCCGCCGGCCATCAGCCCAGCCGCCAGTACCGGTCCACCGCCATACCCGAGAGGCCCCAGCCGGTCCCTCCGCTGCACCGCCACCCGGGCCGGGGGAGCCGCATCAGCGACCTTCTCCTCGGGCCTGTGCATCGTATCCGTCATTCCTGTCCCTCTCTATCTTGCTCGTCATTTCCGACCATTCGAGTCCTCATGCACATTCTACTCGTAGTCCAGTGCATCTTGATAGAATAGGAGAAGGAATGGACGAGTCATAGATCAGTCCGACAGGCCGCCACGAACCATCGAATCACTCAACAGAAGGAACCCACCGCCATGGCCAACTACGCCATCTCCGCCAACCAGCTCACCGAAGGCACCAGCGTCTTCATCCGCGGCAAGCTCGCCTTCGCCCGGCTGACGAGCCTCATCGAGGGGGCCGCCCTCGCCGCCAGCGACCAGCGCAAGGTCCAGAACGGCATGAGCCCCGTGGGCAAGCCGCACACCACTGCGACGATCACCGAGGCCGAAGTGCAGTTCGCCGACCCGGCGAACCCCACGGTCGAAGAGCAGTTCGTCTCTGAGCGCCGCTACACCTCGAAGAAGAACCCGGCCTCGGGCGCGAACTACTCGATCGATTCCAAGGGAACGAACCTGCCGATCATCGCGATCCCGTCCGAGAAGGGCGATGGCACCTACGACCAGGACACCTCCGGTCAGGAGCTGGCCCAGGGCCTGGATGTGACGCTCGTGCTGCGCGTCTACAAGCCGAAGAACTTCGCCAACCGCGGCCTTTCCCTCGACCAGGTGATCGTGCACGAGACCCCGCGCTACTACAACGCCGGTGGCGTTGCCAGCGGCGAGCTCGCGGCCCGCGGCATCGTCTTCAACACCCCGCCCCGCGCGGTCCAGGCCCAGCCGGGCACGGAGTCCGCCTTCGGCAACGGCGAGGAGCCGGTCGCCACCGAGGTCGAGGACGGCTTGTCCTTCCCGGCCCCGCAGCCCGCCGTTGCGGCTCCAGTCGCAGCACCGGCTCCGGCCCAGGTGCACACGCAGGTTGCCACCGCACCGGTCGCAGTGCTTCCGGAGGCTCCCGCGGCTCCGGTTCCCGCCCCGGTCCCCGCGGTGCAGCCGCAGCAGGAGACGCCCGAGCAGAAGCTCGCCCGCCTCGAGCGTGAGAACGCCGAGTTGAAGAATGCGGGCTCGGCCGTGGGTGCTCCCGCCGGTCAGGGCCCGTGGGGCGGTTCCGGCGATGCCCAGCAGGCCGGGATCACCTACTAGGGCTGATCCAAGGCCGACCCGACCGACCGAACCCCAGCGAGACCCCCGTGCAGGCATCCACGCCGTACGGGGGTCTCGTCTTTCAGAGCCGCGGTGCAACGCGGCTCTGCTTTCATCCGCTCCCGACAAGAAGGCATTGATGTGACCGCCGTCGATCCCCGCGCGATCTTCCCCAGCTTCTACGACAACCCCGCGATCCGCGCCCTGGCGACCGCCTGCCGCTGGACCATCTCAGGCAGGCTCGGCGAGCTCGACGATGAAGACACCGGCCGCAAGGCACCTATTGACGTCCGACACTTGCTCGACGGCTGCAATGCGGGCTGCCGCCATGCAGGGCCCCTGCGCGGAGCGTTCGCCCTGGACGCGACCTGCCTGCTCACCCTCGACCAGCTCGCCGACACACTGCCGAACGCGGCGAACGCGGCGTTCTACCTCCAGGCACCCTCGGACGGCCTGGTGGTAATCGACGTGGAACCCGGCTGCCCGGCAGACGTGGCCGCGGAGATTCTGCGCCTGCCCGGAATCCTGTACTCGGAGCTGTCGATGTCGGGCCGGGGCTTCCACCTGGTCGCCCCGCTGCCCGCCAACCTCCACGACTTCCCGATCGCCGCTGACAAGCGCGTCCTGCGCGAAGAACACGGCTGGTACGAGATCCTTCTGGACCACTGGTGCACCTTCACCCGCAATCCGGTGCCGCAGCCCATCGTCGAACACGTTGCAGCACGGCCGTCCTCGGGCTGGTTCTCCTCGGTAGAGGACCTGTACGCGGAGCTGGCAGCGAAGGCCAAGCCGAGTATCAGCATCCCCTCTACCGCTGTCGGCACCGACGGCGAAATGCCCGACATCCCGTACGCCGAGGCCATCGTCGAGCAGACACTGGCCGGCTCCCGCGACCGGCTGAAGACACCCGAGGACTTCGACAACGACCGCTCCCGCTGGGAGTTCTCGGTGCTCGGCGTGCTCTACACCGGCATGCAGCTGCCGTTGCGCACCTACCGGTCCTTCGGCGCGCAGTTCTCTTCCGGTGACGAGGCCTGGCTGCTGTACAAGACCTCACTTGCGGTCATCGAGCCGCGGCCCAAGCACGCCCAGATGCGCAACGGCAGGCCCTTCCTGCTGGACCGTGCTGCGGCTCTCGTAGCGGCACGGGAGGCCACCGCCGAAGCGGGGTGACCTCCTGGGTTGCCCATCGGTTTGGCGGTGGAACAAAGACTGGATCGGGCGGAGCCCGATCGGGGATGGAGAGGCGGTGGGCTTCTGAGCCCGACCGCCCCGTCACCGGGCCTTGAGGCCCTGCTTCCGACATGTCCCGTACGGCTCTCAGCCCTGCCGTGGGTCCGTCTCCCGTCTCACCTGCTCACAGCTCACCCACGACCAGAAAGACATTCCCATGAAGTTCAACGACACCCTGACGACACTGATCCAGCAGTCCCTCGAGGTCGGGGCCACGCCCGCACTCATGGGCGAGCCTGGCATCGGCAAGTCCTCGTTCGTCGAGGCCCTCGCCTACTCGATGGGCACCAAAGCCTTCGTCCTGCCCTGCAACCAGCTCGCCGACAAGGCCGACCTCACCGGTGCGCGCCTGGTGCCGTACGAAAAGAGCGACGGGACACAGTCCTACAAGCAGGTCTTCTACCCGCACCAGGTCATCCAGGAGTGCATCGACTACGCGCTGGAGAATCCGCGCGAGTGGCCGATCCTCTTCCTCGACGAGATCAACCGCACGACCTCCGACGTGACTTCCGGCGCGCTCACCCTGGTGACCCTGCGACGCATGGGCCACATCGAACTGCCGGAGAATGTCCGCCTCGTCGTGGCGGGCAACGACAAGGGCAACGTCACGACCCTCGATGAGGCCTCGCTCTCGCGCTTTGCAATCTTCCACGTCGAGCCCGACGCAGCGACCCTGATGTCCGTCCTCGGCGACGCGCTGAACCCCTGGGTGAAGAAGGTCCTCACCCAGCACCCCGGACTCATCTTCCAGAAGTCGACGCCGAACGCCATCGTGGCCGACGGCCGCGACGACGACGACGACGGCAACGTCACCATGGCCGAACTCTTCGACGGCGGCGAGGAGATGAACCAGCTCACCACGCCGCGCACCATCGACCACCTCTCGCGGTGGCTGAACAGGGTCGACCGCCAGGAACTGGCAAGCCACCTCGCGACCCCGGTCCACATTGGCAGCCGCGAAACCTCACTGCTCAACGAGGCCATCGAGGCATTCACCGGCGACACCATGTTCACCACCCAGCTCGTGGCGGTCATCGCCGAAGACCTTGCCTCGAACTCGGGCGGCCCGGCACACAACCGTGTCAACGTGCCCAAGCCGAACTGCTACGCCACCCTCAAGTCCGCGGGCACGGTCACCGACCTCGCCGCGCAGATCTCGGGCCTGACCCAGAACGAGGTCTCCGGCTCGCTGCTCTACGCGATGAAGGAGAAGGAGGACAACTCCCGCCTCATCGAGCAGCTGGCCCAGGCGGCCGTCCAGATCGAACCGGAGCACACCCGTACCCTGTTCGAGCTGGTGACCACCGGGCAGTTCGACCGGCAGAACCTGGAGGCGTTCCTCGAGGTCGACTCGCCGATCGTGGCCGCGGTCAAGCCGTCCCTGTCGGCCTTCCTCTGAGCAGACCCGGCACCGGGTGGCGGGGGATGCCACCGGCTCCGTTCCGGAGCGTTCCCCGCCACCCCACGACACCCGTCGCCTCAGACCGCATTAGGAGACCACGATGACGATCACCGTCACGAACCAGAAGCCGGCGGTGCTCGACGCCCTGCACACGATCTCGTGCACGGGCGATTACGACCCCATGCCGGCCATCCAGAAGGTCCTGGTCGACCCGCTGCTGGAGCCGCTGAACCCCAGCGCTCCGGCCAGCATCGTCGACGGCTCGGGCCACGACATCACCGGCGACGTCCTGGACATCGTCATGCGCTGCCTCGGCGAAACGATGGACCCGGCCGCTGAGAAGAACGCCAAGGAGCTGCTCGGACAGACCCTGGTCAGCTATGACCAGGGCACGCCCCTGCCGGTGGGTGAGCTGTTCGCCGTCCAGGCCGGGCAGCAAAACAAGTGGCCCGCGCCGTCAGCCCGGGTCCTTTACTCAGCCCAGAACGATGTCATCCCCGCGGCCAAGGGTCTGCTCGCCGGCTCCGCCGACGAAAGCGCCTTCTTCGCCTCCGTCGCCTACACCTACCACCCGAACACCCTCGGCTTCTGGTTCCAGTCCTCTGCCGCCTTCGACGGCTTCAAGATCTGGCTGAGCCAGCAGGTGCAGGCGATGGCCGGCGCGAACGCCATGCCCGCAGACACCCTCCGGCTGCTCAACGACTTTGCCAATCTCTCGCTGAAGGGGCTGACCGAATCACTGCTGCTGCGCAAGGACGACTCCGACGGCAACGACGAGTTCTCCTTCGCCCGGCTGGTCATCCGCATGCTGATGACCTACGTCGACCAGCAGCGCAAGGCCGCTTCAACAGGCGCGGCCGCCCTCGACGCCGGCATCATGCCGTTTACCGTTGGGGAGCTGTTCTGCCCGCGGTCGGTGGTCCTGGTCAACGTCGAGGCCCACGCCCGCGCCACCGCCGCGAAAGTAACGGGGGAGTGGAACCTCATCAACCAGTCCCTCGCCTCGCCCGTGAAAGTCGTCTCCAACGCCGCTCTGTCCAAGCTGACCTCGCTCCCGCGGGCAGCTGCCAGGGCTGCCGCCATGGGCGCACGGCAGCAGCCGGGCCAGCCCGGCTCGCGTTCGGCCCAGGTGAAGTTCCGCAAGGCCCCGCCCACAAAGCTGGACCTGTTCAAGGACATCACGCATGCGCTCAAGCGCATGGGCAAGGTCAACAAGTCCCAGAACGTTTACAGGACGACGAAGACGACCTTCCTCAAGGCCAACCGCCGCAACCCGGATGACTTCAACAAGCCGGGCCGGATCACCTCGGTGCAGTACATGCCCGACCTGCACGTCTTCATCGACACCTCCGGGTCAATCTCCGAGGAGAACTACCAGGAGGCGGTGCTGATGCTCATCCGGATCGCCAAGAAGCTCAACGTCAACCTGTACTTCAACTCCTTCAGCCACATGCTCTCCCAGGAGACGCTGCTGAAGGTCGAGAACAAGTCGACGCGGCAGATCTGGCAGGAGTTCCGGAAGGTGCCCAAGGTCACCGGCGGCACCGAGTTCAAGCAGGTCTGGGATTACATCAACGCCTCCCCGGTACGGAAGCGCCGGCTGTCGCTGATGATCACCGACTTTGAGTGGTACCCACCCTCGAGGCGAGAAGAGCATCCGCCGAACCTCTACTATGCCCCGTGCTCGGCCATGGACTGGAAGTACATGGTCCGCTCCGCCGAGACGTACGCGAACGGTATGCAGCACATCGACCCGAGCATCCGGCAGAAGCTGCTGGGCATGGTCCTCTGACCCTGCCTTCGGCCACGGGGGGAGACGCCGACCGGCCTGACCGGCCGGCGTCTCCTCCTCCCTCACACCTACCCGTATCCACGCCAGGCACTCCGGCGCGCCCACCCAGCGCGCCGCCCGGCGAACCCCACCGAAGGAGGGACCCCGCGATGGGCCTCAACAACTTCACGTCAGGCTCCGACGACGACACCAACAGCGGCGGCACGCCCCCGAGCTTCCCGCCCATGGGCGGCATGCCCAGCCAGGCCAGCCAGCCCGGCGACGCCGTCAAGGAGCTCCTCGTCGACTACAACGAGAAGTTCAAGAACGCCGACCCGACGTTGTTCCGCGACGCGCTCATTGAGCAGGTCCTCTCCGTTCTGATCAGCCGGAACAAGCCGAACGTGCTCCTGAAGGGCTCCGCCGGCGTCGGCAAAACCCGCATCGTCGAGGACATCGCCCGCCGGATCGCCCTGGGCGACACCCTCATCCCTGATCAGCTCAAGGGCTTCACGGTCTACGAACTGCCGATCACCAACCTCGTCGCCGGCTCCGGCATCGTCGGGCAGCTGGAGGAGAAGGTCCAGTCCGTCATCGACTTCGCCTCGGACCCCAAGAACAAGGTCATCCTGTTCATGGACGAGATCCACCAGATCACCGGTGGATCCACCTCCCACACCGACTCGGTGTTGCGCAAGGTCTCGCAGGTGCTCAAGCCTGCCCTGGCCCGCGGCGACATGCGCGTCATCGGTGCCACCACCTCCACCGAGTCCCGGGCCTTCGACGACGACCCCGCCTTCGCGCGGCGCTTCACCCCGCTGATCGTCGACGAACTGACCGTCGAACAGACCCTCACGGTGCTTGGCAGCGTCCGGCCGGGCCTGGTGGCGCACTACCGCCACCAGATCGCGGTCTCCGACGACGTCCTGGCCGAGACCGTCCGGATCGCGGAGGAGAACTCCCGTGCCGGGCAGCACCGCCCCGACAGCGCCATCACGCTGCTGGACCGGGCAATGGCCGACCGTGTGCTGGAGCAGAAGAAGCTCATCGTCCAGGCCGAGGCCGCCGGGGACACGGCACTCGTGAACACCCTTCGGTCGATCCCGCAGGTGCCGCTGACCGCCAAGCGCGTCCTGGACGTCGCCAAGCGCCTGATGACCGGCAACGCCCAGCGCCCGGAGTTCGACGTCGCGACCCTCCGGGCAACCCTGCTGGGCCGCCTGCGCGGACAAGACGACGTGCTCGAGAATCTCGTGGACCGCCTGGCCCGCGAGGAGCTGGACCTGTTCCCGACCTCGACTCCGATGACCTGGATGCTCGCCGGGGCCTCGGGCGTGGGCAAGACCGAAACCGCGAAGATCATCGCCGAGCAGATGACCGGCACCGAGCCGATCATCCTGAACATGACGGAGTTCCACACTCCCTCGGACACCGCGAAGATCGTCGGGGCACCTCCGGGCTACGTCGGCTCGGACTCCAACCGCGAGCTGCCGTTCGACACGCTCGAGTCCAACCCCCACCGGGTGATCCTGCTCGACGAGTTCGAGAAGGCGGACAAGGCCGTGCAGAGGCTGTTCCTCTCGGCGTTCGACGAGGGCTACATCCGCAATGCCCACGGCAAGGTGCTGGACTTCTCCAAGGCGCTGGTGATCTGCACGACCAACGCCGCGCGGGAAGCCCTGAACCGCAAGCCGGTCGGCTTCGGCTCGGCCCCGCCGGCCGTCTCCCACCGGTCCCTGACCAAGGAGCTGGCGCAGTTCTTCGACGCGGAGCTGCTCGGGCGGTTCTCGCTCGTAGTGGGTTTCAACCCGGTCGACGAGCAGGCATACCGGGAGATCCTCGCGGCGGAGTACGACCGCCAGCGCGAGCGGATCCTGGACGCCAGGCCGCGCCTGGGCCAGGCCCTGCCCGCATCGATCCCCGACGACGAGCTGCATGCCGTCGCCGAGGAGACCTACGTCGATTCCCAGGGTGCGCGTCCGGCCGGCAAGGCTGTGCGCGTGTGGATCGAGGACCGGCTGCTCGCCGCCCAGGCAGCGCCGGTCCCGTCCGCACCACCTGCGGCCGCCGTCTCCGACGAGCCGGAAGCACTGTCCGTCGACTGATCCGGCACCACACTGCGTTCGAGCACCCCTGTCCCGGATACCCGGGGTGGGGGTGCTTGTGCGTGCGCGCATCGCGTTCCACCACAGGAAGCAAGGACGTCACTGCCATGACCATCACGACCACCAGCACCGCCACCATCCGTGCAGCACAGCCCGAAGACAGGAGCGAGCAGATCTGCGACGACGCACGGCTGCTGGTCTCCGCCCACTCCGAGGACGCGGCCGACTGCCGTGATCTCGTGCTCATGCTCGGCCTTGTCGAGGTGGACCCCTCGGGGTCCGTCACCAAGGCCAATCCCTGGAACGCCGAATGAAGGTGCTTCCCGCCGGGCCTACCCAAGAGGTGAGCCTGCGATGAACGACCGCGCGCCTGGGTAGCGCGCGGTGTCCGGGTGTGCGCGCGGCTGACGCCGCTGCGCCCGGATTCAGGGGCCTCACGGCCCCTGACGGGTGGGTTGAGAGGAGCGCGGGAGGGCTCGTCGCCAGAGGCGAGCCCTCCCGCTCTCATGCCCGCGCCCGTGACCCAAACGCTCGTCTACGAGCATTCGATTGACCATTCGTCTCCTGTGAGAATGGTCTATGCGGCTCCCATTCGATAAACCCTCTCGACCTGCCTACTGATTCGTTCGAAGAAAGACGACACCATGCCTATCCTGCTTGACGACATCGACCTTTCCGCAGCCGCCGTCGCTGCCCAGAAGACCGTCGACCCGAAGTTCTTCTCCTCTCGTCTGACCGGGTCCGGCAAGAAGACCGGCCTGCTCAACGAGAGCCTGCGGCCGATCAACACTGCGACCAACACCGCCTACGCGGTGGACCGCGACATCGAGGTCAAGCAGAGCTCGACCCACCACGACATCACCACCGCGCTGGTGCCGCTTGCCCCGATCACACGCCGCTCCCTGCTTTCGGGCGGCTCGTTCACGCTCCCGGTGCCACATGTCGATGACCGCTTCGAGCTCGACCTTCCGACGCCGGCCAACTCCTGGGACGTGCACTTCGACATGACCCCCCAGGCCCTGACCGTCTACGAGGACAAAGCCGGCGACAAGATCCGCCGCGACCTGGTGATCCAGTACCGCCTGGAGCTCTACTTCCTCAAGCAGGGCGTGGCCGAGCCCGAGCGCGCCGTCTCGGTGTCCCGCTCCGTCGGCTACGGCAACCACGACGCAGCTGTGTTCCTGCAGTGGGACACCAGCCCTGCCGAGAACGCCCGTGAGTTCATCGAAGATGTGCTCTCGGCCGCAGGGTTGAGTGCCACCAACCTCGACAAGCTCGCCGACTGGATGGATGAGTACCCGATCTACGAGCGCATCACGCGCCTGGCCCGGATCTGGGACTCCGAGGCCATCTCGGATACGGTCTGCCAGTACGTGCAGGACATGCCGGCCAGCCCCACCGAGGAGCAGCTGAACATGCTCGCGGTGCAGCTGCGCTACCTGGAGAATTACAACGTCCCGCTGGAGGCGTACCGCCGGATCCACCAGCAGCTGGACACTACATTCTCCGCGCCGATCGCGGCGAAGCTGTCCAAGCAGAACCTCAGCCTGCTGATGAACCACACCCTCGACCACCTGGAGCGGATGAAGGGCCAGCTCATCACGCCGCCTCAGCCGGCCACGGCCGCGGTGTTCCCGCCGCACCTGTCCAAGCAGCAGCTCGACGCACTCAGCACACACGAGCCGCTGGTGATGACGCAGGCCGGCGCGGGTACGGGCAAATCGACCGTGATCCTCGAGCGCATCAAGTACCTCGAGACCTGCGGGGTGCCCGCCAGCGACATCACCGTGCTGTCGTTCACCAACGCAGCAGCTGACAACATCACGGAGAAGAACCCGAACGTCGGCTCGATGACGATCGCCAAGATGATCATCGACATCTACTCGATGAACCACCCGACCCACAAGGTTTCGGCCATCGACACGATCATCAACTCGATCGACATCTTCTACCCGAACAGCCAGTTCGCGGCGACGTTCCGCCACCGCCTGCTGGAGGTTGACCAGAACAAGACCGGCGCGTTCACGGCCCTGAACACCTTCGTCGAGAACCACTTCGACGAGGTGATCGCGCTGCTCGACCGCATCGAGCAGACCTCGCTGGAGCTGCAGATCATCATCTGCTACCAGAAGATCGACGACATGTCCGAGCCTGCCCACGTGCAGAGCAAGTACCTGATCATCGACGAGGTCCAGGACAACTCGGTTTTCGAGTTCATCTACGTGCTGAAGTACATCACCAAGCACGCACAGTCGCTGTTCATCGTCGGCGACGCCAGCCAGACGCTGTACGAGTTCCGCTCGGCCAACCCTAGGGCTCTCAACACGCTGGAGGGCTCGGGGGTCTTCGCGACCTTCCGGCTCACGACGAACTACCGGAGCAACCAGGAGATCCTGGACTTTGCAAACGTCGTGCTTGGCGGCCTGGAGACCAACCAGTTCGCCAACATCCAGCTGCAGGCCAACTCGCTGGCGGTGCCCACGGCCGACTCCTTCCAGGAGAAGGTCACCCTCGACTACCACGAGGTGGCGCGCCTGACCGGCTTCATCGCCAACGACCTGCAGCCGATCGTGCGCAACACGGTGATCCCGGCGTACGTGCAGGCCTGCCTCGACCGCGGCGAGCAGGTGGCCTTCCTGGCCTACGCCCGCCGTGAGGTGGCGCTGATCCAGGAGGTGCTCGAGAAGGCCTACCCGAACAGGCACGTGGCCTCGCTCGTCAGCGACCGCGTCTACGCCACGGACATCTTCTCGAAGTACATCAAGTTCTTCTGGAACGATGTCCTGCAGGTCCAGCCGGCCAACGCCTCGTTCGTGGTCTCCCAGGGGATCAAGGACAACATGGGCAAGCTGACGAAGAATGCCGGAAACGTCAACGTCGAGAAGGCGATCCTGCGCACCATCTCCGAATGGTGGGTCGAGAACAGCGCCACGATCAACGGCTGGGTCGCCCTGTGCAACCAGGGCAGCCTGCCTGCGAACGTGTTCTTCGACCGGCTCCGCGACAACCTCCTGTCCTTCGAAATCTCGCGCAACCAGCAGAAGCTGAATGTGAACAAGCAGAAGAACCAGGAGCGCAAGCGGAAGAACCTCGAGTCCAAGGCCGATCTCGTCGTCTCGACGATCCACGGTGCAAAGGGCCTCGAGTTCGACAACGTCGTCGTCCTGTACAAGGAGGACGCGAAGATGACCCAGGACACCAAGCGGATGTTCTACGTCGCGTTCACGCGCGCCATGAAGAGCCAGTACGTGCTCTCCTACGGCACGGCGAAGAACCCGCCGATCCAGAGCAGCTACGAGCAGATCGTCAACGCCCTCACCGAGCGTGACGAGAAGAACGCGCAGCGCGCTGCGGGCATCGACCCGACCCTTCTGATCGACGACGAGGACGCCGGTACCGCCGGCGACCAGCAGCAGATCGCAGAAGCCGTCTGACCCACGGCACCGGCGCGGGCGCTCCACCTCCACAAGAG
>NZ_JBHVBL010000023.1:0-69320 GCF_042668165.1 Arthrobacter sp. NPDC057388 | reverse complement strand
GCGTCAGCTGGCCGGGCCTTCCTTGAGTAACCGCGAATGCGGGCAGCAGCCTAGTGGCTGTGGCCTGCGTGCTCGTCTTCCTCGGCCGGCTTGTCAGCCACCAGCGTTTCGGTGGTGAGCACCAGAGCAGCGATGGAGGCGGCGTTGCGCAGGGCCGCGCGGGTGACCTTGACGGGGTCGATGACGCCCGCTGCGATCAGGTCCTCGTACTCGCCGGACTTGGCGTTGAAGCCGTGGTTGTTGTCCTGGTCGGCAACCCGGGCGGTCACAACGTAGCCGTCGTGGCCGGCGTTCTGGGCGATCCAGCGCAGCGGCTGGACCAGTGCGCGGCGGACGATGCCCACGGCAGCAGCCGCGTCACCCTCGAGTGCCGTGACGGCCGGGTCCTCGTCGAGCGCCTTCAGCGCGTGGATCAGGGCGGAACCGCCACCGGCCACGATGCCTTCTTCGAGGGCGGCGCGGGTGGAGGACACTGCATCTTCGATGCGGTGCTTCTTTTCCTTCAGCTCAACCTCGGTGGCTGCGCCGACCTTGATGACGCCGATGCCGCCGGCCAGCTTGGCCAGGCGTTCCTGCAGCTTTTCCCGGTCCCAGTCGGAATCGGTGCGGGACAGCTCTGCGCGCAGCTGGGCGACGCGTGCGGAGACGTCCTCGGCCGAACCCGCGCCGTCGACGATGGTGGTGTTGTCCTTGGTCACGGTGATGCGGCGGGCGGTACCCAGCACCTCGAGGCCAACAGTGTCCAGGCTCAGGCCCAGTTCGGGGGACACGACCTGGGCGCCGGTCAGCGTTGCGATGTCCTGCAGCATGGCCTTGCGGCGGTCGCCGAAGCCCGGGGCCTTGACGGCAACAACGTTCAGGGTGCCGCGGATGCGGTTGACGATCAGCGTGGACAGCGCCTCGCCGTCGACGTCCTCGGCGATGATGAACAGCGGCTTGGAGCTCTGCAGCGCCTTCTCCAGCAGCGGCAGGAATTCCTGTACGGAGGAGATCTTGCCCTGGTTGATCAGGATGAGGGCGTCCTCGAGGACAGCTTCCTGGCGCTCGGTGTCCGTGATGAAGTACGGGGACAGGTAGCCCTTGTCGAACTGCATGCCTTCGGTGAGGGCCAGCTCGGTCTGCGTGGTGGAGGACTCCTCGATGGTGATCACACCATCCTTGCCGACCTTGCCGAATGCCTCGGCGAGCAGCTCGCCAACCTCTTCGCTCTGGGCGGAGATGGCGGCAACGTTGGCCACCTGGGTGCCCTCGACCGGACGGGCGTTCTCCAGCAGGCGTGCTGCGACGGCCTCCACGGAGACCTCGATGCCGCGCTTGATCTGGCCCGGAGCGGCGCCGGCGGCTACGTTGCGCAGGCCTTCCTTGACCAGTGCCTGGGCGAGCACGGTGGCGGTGGTGGTGCCGTCACCGGCGACGTCGTTCGTCTTGGTGGCGACTTCCTTGGCCAGCTGGGCGCCAAGGTTCTCGTACGGGTCGTCCAGCTCGACTTCCCGGGCGATGGTCACGCCGTCGTTGGTGATGGTGGGGGCGCCCCACTTCTTGTCCAGCACGACGTTGCGGCCGCGGGGACCAAGCGTCACCTTAACCGTGTTGGCGAGCTTGTCGATGCCGGCTTCAAGCGACCGGCGGGCAGCGTCGTTAAACGCAAGCTGCTTTGCCATGGTTTGTCCTTTCAAGACAGAACCCCGCGCGGCCGCCCGGTCAGACTGATGTCAGACGCGGGCAGCAGCACGGGGATCCAGAGAGTTACTTAACGACGATCGCCAGAACGTCGCGGGCGGAGAGCACGAGGTACTCGGTGCCGCCGGTCTTGACTTCGGTTCCGCCGTACTTGGAGTAGATGACGACGTCGCCAACGGCTACGTCCACCGGTACGCGGTTGCCGTCTTCGAAGCGGCCGGGGCCTACTGCAACAACTTCGCCTTCCTGCGGCTTCTCCTGTGCGGAGTCCGGGATGACCAGGCCGGAAGCGGTGGTCTGCTCGGCTTCGAGCGGGCGGACAACAATGCGATCCTCAAGAGGCTTAATAGAGACCGACACTCGGACCTCTCCTTTTCGTCAAAATTCATGGACAGTAAAAACTGTTGCGCCATGGCGGCAGACCGTCGTCGCGGTGCCGGCAGCAGCCAGGCTGGCAGCTCTTCGTGTATTAGCACCCTCCTAGGGAGAGTGCTAATGATGACTCTATGTAAGGGGTTAGCACTCGGTCAAGGCGAGTGCCAGAAATTCACCTGACGTAACCCGTGCGGCCCCGGCCGTCAGCGCACAGCCCGGCGCTCAGCGTCCGGCGAGCTCGTCGAACCCAAGGTCCTCGCCGCCGTCGGCATCCCCGGTTTTCCGCTGTTCGCGGACAAGCACGACGGCGGCCGCCGCGGCTGCCAGCGCCGCTATGGTGAGCGCGACGATGCCGCCCACGCGGGCGCCCAGGTACAGGTCCCGGATCTGCCGGGCTTCCTCGGTGGCGTCGCTGATGTTCTTGCCGCCCACGGAGTAGACGGTGGCGTTAAAGGAATCGAGCAGGAAGATGATCACCAGCAGGACCAGGCAGACAACGGCGACCACGGCGCCGGTGACCAGGACCGGCCGTGCATACCGGACCGGCCGGCTCTGCCGCGCCGGCGCCGGGCCAGGATGGTCGCTTTCGGGCTGGCTTGGATCGGGCCGGTCGGGCGTGGGCATTTCGCTGGATTCCATTCAGTCCACCTTATCGGGAAGAGCACGCCTATCGGGCTGAGCACAGGGCGCCCGCTCCACTAGGCTTGATTCCATGTCTGAAGCACCGCAGGACCAGATCGCCCCGCTCCTCACGGAAGAAGGATGGGAGCTGCTGGCCTCGCTCGGACCGTACCGGGAGGACGACTCCTTCGCCCTCACCGCAAGCCTCCGCAAGGCCGGCCACTCCCCCGAGCTCGTGTCCGCCGTCCTCACCCAGTCCCGGCTCCGGACCAGGGCGGAGGCAAAGTTCGGCGAGTTTGCCCGGCAGATGCTGTTCACCCAGGCCGGCCTGGAGCAGGCCACCCGGCTCAACGTCGCGGCCCGGCACGCCCAGCGCTTTGCCCAGGCGGGCGTCGGGCACGTTGCAGACCTCGGCTGCGGCCTCGGCGCCGATGCCATGGCCCTGGCGTCACTGGACATCGCCGTGACCGCCGTGGAGGTCGACGAGGCCACCGCTGCCTGCGCCACGATCAACCTGATTCCGTTTCCGCATGCCACAGTGGTCCACTCGGACGCGACCTCGGTGGAACTGGAGGTCGGGACCGGCGTCTGGCTGGACCCCGCCCGGCGCACCACCACTACCTCCGGCACCAGGCGGATCTGGGACCCTGAGGCCTTCTCGCCCCCGTTGTCCTTCGTGGAGTCGCTGGCCGCTGCCGGGCGCGCCGTCGGCGTCAAGATGGGGCCCGGCATGCCGCACGAGTCGGTACCGGCGGGCTGCGAGGCCCAGTGGGTGTCGGTGGGCGGGGACGTCACCGAAGTAACGCTGTGGTTTAACGCCGTTGCCCGTCCGGGAGTCCGCCGGGCCGCCCTGGTCATCGGGCCCGAGGGTGCCGCGGAAATGACCAGCGGGGAGGATTTCGACGCCGGACCCGTGGCCCCCGTGGGGCCGGTGGAGGGTTTCCTGTACGAGCCGGACGGCGCCGTGATCCGTGCCGGCCTGGTGGCCGACCTCGCCCTGGACCTGCGCGGGCACCTCGTGGACGAACACATCGCCTACATCTGCGCGCCGGAGCTTGTGGACACCCCGTTTGCGCGGGCCTACCGGGTCCAGGAAGTCATGCCGTTCAACGTCAAGGCCCTCAAGGCCTGGGTCCGGGACAACGGGATCGGCGTGCTGGACATCAAGAAGCGCGGCACATCGGTCACTCCGGAGGAGCTGCGCAAGCAGCTGCTGCCAGCGGGGAAAGGGCCCGGCAAAACGGCCGGCAAGAAGACAGCCACCCTGGTCCTCACCCGGATCGGGGAAGAAAGAGTGGCTGTCTCCGTGGAGCCCGTCTAGTTTCCTGCTGGCAGCTACACAGCTACTGCGCGCGGACGAACGCCTCGGCATCGCGGACCTGCTGTTCCGTGGGCCGGATGCCCGTGTACAGCACAAACTGCTCGAGCGCCTGGATGGTGGCCACTTCCGCCCCGGTGATGACCTGCTTTCCGGCCGCCCGGCCCGCCTTGATGAGGGGTGTTTCGGCGGGCAGCGCCACGACGTCGAAGACAACCTTGGCGGCCTCGACGGTTTCGGCCGGGAAGGACAGCGCGTCCGCTTCCGGGCCGCCGGCCATTCCCACTGGCGTGACGTTGATGATCATGTCCGCGGTCGCTTCTAGGCCGGTGCCGAGCTCGGCGCGCCAGGCAAAGCCGTAGAGATCGGCGAGCGCCCGGCCCGCGGCTTCGTTGCGGGCGATGATGGTGACGTTCCTGAACCCCGCATCACGCAGCGCCGCGGCCGTTGCCTTGGCCATGCCGCCGGCGCCCTTGAGCAGCACCGATGACCCGGTGGGCACGGCGTTGCCCTGCAGCAGCTGTTCGATGGCCGTGTAATCGGTGTTGTAGGCGGTCAGCCGGCCGCCGTCGTTGACGATGGTGTTGACGGAATCGATGGCTTTGGCGGAGGGGTCCATGGCGTCCACCAGGGCGATGACGTCCTCCTTGTAGGGCATGGAGACGGCGCAGCCCCGGATCCCCAGGCCGCGGACACCGGCGATCGCCTGGGCGAGGTCGGTGGGCGCGAAGGCCTTGTAGATCCAGTTCAGGCCCAGCTGGTCGTACAGGTGGTTGTGGAAGCGGGTCCCGTTGTTGCTCGGCCGGGCCGAGAGGGAGATGCAGAGGGTCATGTCTTTGTTCAGAATCGGCACCCTCCCATTAAACGTCGGGCACTCCCGTGTTACAGGCAACCGTTACTTGGAGCTCGAATTACTTGCAGCCGGTGCCTGCCCGGTAGGGTCCGACGGCGGCCGGCAGCTTTCCGGGGGCGGCCGCCTTGCCTGCCAGGACGGCAAGCAGCGCCTTGTACGCCCCGGGCGAGCGGCCATAGAGCGCGATCTTGGTGGCGGCCACGGACTGCGCCAGCGGCCACGGCGCATCCAGCGCCACCGCAATGTCTGTTGTTGCGGGACGGCCGCCGTAGCCGATCAGGGTGACCAGCGGCCCCCTCCCGAGGGTGATTCCCGCTTCCTTCGCCGCGGCGGCGAACCGGGCCCGGTCCACCGGCGTGCCGCCAGCCACCCGGACATGGCCGGCCACAGATGCGCCGCTGCATTTGCCTGCCACCACTGTGATGGCTCGGGCCGAGATTTTCGCGGACAGCGCGTCGCCGCTTCCCGGCGCTGCCGGGGGCCGGGACTGCGCCGTCCGTCCCCGCCAGATCATCATGGTGGCCACCCGGCGGGCCGCCTCCTCGAGGCGCTTCTGCGGGAGCTTTCCCGCGGTGACGGCCTGAACAATGGCGGCATGTGCCGCGGGGGCGTCCGCCGGCATCAGCAGCAGGTCTGCCCCGGCCGCCAGTGCTGCAGGCGCAACGGAACCGCGGGGATAGCGGCCGGCCACCGCGCCCATGTTCAGCCCGTCCGTGACAGCCACGCCTTTGAAGCCCAGGCCGCGGAGCGCCGAGTAGGTTGCCTTCGACACGGATGCGGGCACCCCTGGTTCCAGGGCCCGGGCTGCGATGTGCCCGGTCATGACCATGGGAGCCCCTGCCTTGACCGCGGACTGGAACGGCTTCCAGTCCCGCGCCTTGAGCTGTGCGAGGCTGGCGTTCTGGACCGGCAGGCTCTTGTGCGAATCGGCGGTCACCGAGCCATGCCCGGGAAAGTGCTTGACGGCGGGCAGCACGCCCCCGGCCAGCATGCCTTTGGCGAAGCCGGCACTCAGCGCTGCCGCGGCGCGGGGATCGGCGGACATGGACCGCGCGCCGATGGTGGGATCGGCAGGACCGATCGTGACGTCGGCCGCCGGGGCGAAGTCCACGGTGAAACCCAGCGGCACCAGTTCCGCCGCCAAACCCGCGCCGGCCTCGGCAGCCAGCGGCACGCTGCCCGCCGCGCCGTAGCTCATGGGCGTGGGCCAGCGGGTGAGCGGGGCACCGACCCTGCTCACCGCGCCCCCTTCCTGGTCGACGCCGATCAGGCCGGGCCAGGTGCGGCCGCCGGCGCGGGACGCCTGGTCCAGCCGGCGGGTCACCGCGGCCAGCGCGTGGACATCCACCAGGCCGGCGGCCGTACCGGGCACGTTGTCGGCCATGATCATCGAGCCGGCAAGGTGGAGGCGTTCCACCGTGGCGGCCTGGGCTTCGTGGTCGAGCCCGGTATAGAAGGGAAGGATGACCTGCCCGGCCTTCTCCTCCAGGCTCATTCCTGCCACCGCTGCTGCTGCGGCGTCCGCGTCCCGTTGCTGCGGGCCCCACCCCAGCGGGGCGCTCCCCTTCTGTGCGGGCGCGGCCTTCGGCGGGGCCGGACTCTGTGTCCCTGCCTGTGGTGAAGCGGTTAGCGGCACCTTCGGAGCGCCGGAAGCGGAAGCCGCGGGCGCCGTCGTCGTACTTGATTCCGGCTGGGGTGCCGGCGGCACCGTGCAGGACGCAGCGGCGAACAGCGCCGCGAGCGCTGCCGCCGTCCGGGCGCATGCCACGCCGCGGTGTTTTCCGGGTGATTGGGGGCGGCCTGTCTTGTGAACACTCTCACTCGCCCTGCGTAGCCAAGCCATCTCTTCGATGCTACCCCTGCACTAGACTTGAGTGACCGTTCCCCTGCCAGCCGTTCGCCAGGAACGGACGGCACCCGGACCAAAGGTCATTAGGCCAGCAGACAGTGAGGAACACATGAAGATTGATTTCGCTTCATCCAGGCAATCAACTCTTGGTGTGGAATGGGAACTCGCTCTGGTGGATGCGCAGACCGGTGAACTTTCCTCCGTGGCCAACGAGGTCCTGCGCGGTGTCGCGGCACGGCATCCCGAGCTGAATGAGGACGACGAGCATCCGCACATCAAGCAGGAGCTGCTGCTGAACACCGTGGAGCTGGTGACCGGCATCTGCGAGACCGCCGCGGAGGCGAAGGAAGACCTCGCCCGCTCCCTGGCTGCCCTGCGGGAAGTGACGGACCCCATGGGCGTGGAAGTGTTCTGCGCCGGGAGCCACCCCTTCAGCCCGCCGCAGCTGCAGCCGGTCACGGACAAGGAACGCTACGCCAAGCTGATCGACCGCACGCAGTGGTGGGGCCGGCAGATGGTGATCTACGGGGTTCACGTCCACGTCGGTCTGGACCGGCGGGACAAGGTCCTTCCCGTGCTGGACGGGCTGGTCAACTACTTTCCGCACTTCCAGGCCCTGTCCGCGTCGAGCCCGTTCTGGGGCGGCGAGGACACCGGCTACGCCTCACAGCGGGCGCTCATGTTCCAGCAGCTGCCGACGGCGGGACTCCCCTTCCAGTTCCCGAGCTGGGAAGAATACGAGTCGTACGTCCAGGACATGTTCACCACCGGCGTGATCGACACCATCTCCGAGATCCGCTGGGACATCCGCCCCGTGCCCGCGCTGGGAACCATCGAGATGCGCATCTGCGACGGCCTGGCCACGCTCGAGGAAGTGGGCGCCGTCGCAGCCCTGACCCAGTGCCTGGTACATGAGTTCTCCACCATCCTCGACGCCGGCGGCAGCATCCCCACCATGCCGCCGTGGCACGTGCAGGAAAACAAGTGGCGGGCCGCCCGCTACGGCATGGACGCCATCATCATCCTCGACGCCGCGGGCAACGAGCAGCTCGTCACCGACCACCTGCTGGAGACCCTGAACCGGCTCGAGCCGATCGCCGCGAAGCTGCGCTGCTCAGATGAGCTGGCCGACGTCGAAAAGATCATCAGCCGCGGCGCCGGGTACCAGCGCCAGCGCCGGGTGGCCGCCGAAAGCGGCGGAAACCTCCAGGCCGTGGTCCTCGACCTCGTCAAGCAGATGCGGAACGGCCCCACCGCCTGACCGGATTCTGCCCGGCGGCTCATTGATTATCAGCTTGCTTACTATTAGGTTGGGGATATGCCAACCATAAGCAACGTCGAATGGGACCCGGCTCTGGAGTCCTTCAAGGGACGGTCCACGACGACGTACGCGGCCGCGGCCGCCGCTGCCGCTACGGCCTGTGCGTCATGTCAGATGCCCGTAACAGCACGGACTCCCCTGTCCCTGTCTGTCGACGTTACGGGCGGCACGCATGGGGACGGCACCGAATACTTCAGCTTCGAGACACGTATCTACCACCGTGTCTGCCGTGCACCGGCCTTGACCTTCATTGAGGGGCACAGCTCCCCGATCGAGTTCACTCCACGGGCGTGCAGGCTCATTCTCGAAAACCGGGAGACGGGCAACGCCACGGCCGCCCTGGTCTTCACCTATCTGCCGATGCTCTCCTTCCGGGAGCCGGGCGGGGAGCTGACCTCCGCACTGGTTACTGCGCTCCTCCGCAAAGGCTTTCAATTGGCAATGAGCGCCGACGTCGGCGAGATGCTGCGCGATTCCGGCCCGGCAGCCGGCGACGTCGTCTGCCCGGTGTCGGATAGGGGCCTGCTGACACTCCGCGCCGGCCAGGCAGCGATGTACCATGAACAGCTTGATCCGGCCGACCCGGTCGATGCCGCATGGCTGCATGCAGCCCGTGGCGGTGCAGTTCTCGTGATCGCCGGCGACAACATCACCTTCACCAGCCAGGGGCCGGACCTGGATGCTGCGGCACAGCTCGGCACGCTCGCCGCGGGGATGGTCCCCGTCACCGCCTCCGATGAGGACCGGCCGGACAGGACCACCGTCAGGCCCTACTCCGCCGACGGTCCGCCAGTCTCCGACGGTCCGCCGGTCACAGACGGTCCGCCGGTCACTGAGTAGTCGGTCCCGATACCAGGGGCTTGGATTCATCGCGTGCGGAGACCGTTGTCACCGGCATGGAGGAGTCCGGCGCGAAACTGATCCCGCTGGGTTCGATGCCGGCCATGACCAGCTGGGCACCCAGGGCGGCCACCATCGCACCATTGTCCGTGCACAGGTCCAGCGGCGGGACGTGCAGGGTGATGCCGGCAGCCGAGCAGCGCTGCTCAGTCAGCTGCCGCAGCCGCGAGTTGGCGGCCACTCCCCCGCCCAGCAGCACGTCCGTGATGCCCCGCTCGCGGCAGGCCAGGACGGCCTTGGAGGTGATGACATCCACCACGGCTTCCTGGAAAGCTGCCGCGATATCCGCCACCGGCACGGGTTCGCCCGCGGCCTCGAACTGCTCCACGCACCGGGCCACCGCGGTCTTCAGGCCGCTGAAGGACCAGTCATAGCGGTGCGGGCCCGGTTCCTCCGCCGTGCCCATGTATTTGGGCTGTGTCAGTCCCCGCGGGAAGCGGATCGCCTTGGCGTTCCCTTCGCGCGCCAGCCGGTCGATGGCGGGGCCGCCGGGATAGCCCAGGCCCAGGATCCTAGCCACCTTGTCGTACGCTTCGCCCGCGGCGTCGTCGATCGTGGAACCGAGCAGCTCGACGTCGTCGGTGATGCTGCGGATGCGCAGGATCTCGGTGTGGCCGCCGGAAACGAGCAGGGCACCCAGGTTTTCAGGCAGGACCGGCTTTGCGGTTCCCGCGCCGTTTCCGGGTTGTCCCGGCCGCGGATTCAGCAGGCCGACGCCCACGTGGGCCACCAGATGGTTGATGGCGTACAGCGGCTTGCCGGTGGCAACGGCGAGCGCCTTGGCCGCACACACGCCAACCATGAGCGCGCCGGCCAGACCCGGACCGGAGGTCACCGCGATGGCGTCGATCTCGTCCAGCGTCACGTCCGCCTCGGCCAGGGCCGCCTGCAGGGCAGGAACGAAGGCGTCCAGGTGGGCGCGGGAGGCGATTTCCGGGATGACACCGCCGAACCGGACGTGCTCCTCCATGGACGAGGACACCGTGTTGGTCAGCAGGTCGATGCCGCGGACGATGCCGACGCCGGTTTCGTCGCACGAGGACTCGATGCCGAGCACCAGCGGCTGGGAGCGGTTCATGTCTGGTCTGCCTCCGTCGGAGCGGTTGCGCCGGTGCGGCCGGCTGTTTCCTCGTGCGTTATTTCCTGGTGCCCGCTGTTCTGGTGCACTGTTTCCTCGTGCACTATGTCCTGGTGCACGGTGAGCACGTCCTCCAGCTGGAGCCGCATGATCAGGGCATCGACGCCGTCGCGGTAGTACCGCTTCCGCACGTGGATCTGCTCAAAACCGAAACGGACGTACAGCTGCTGGGCACGCGGGTTGTCGGCCCGGACCTCCAGCAGGATGTCCGCAGCGCCGCGGCGGCGGCCCTCGGCGATCAGGTCGGTCAGGAGCGCCGTGCCTATGCCCCTGCCCTCATATTCGGGCACCACGGCGATGGTCTGGATGTCCGCGATCGGCTCGACGCACATGAGTCCGGCATAGCCGACAATGCCGTCCGGAGCCTCGGCCACGAGGTACCGGCGAGTCTCCGGCTGCACCAGTTCGTCCCAGAACATCTGCAGCGGCCACGCGTCCACGGGGAACAGCCGGACCTCCAGCTCATGGACGGCAGGGATGTCATCGGGGAGCATGTCCCTGATGGTCACCCCCAAGGCCAGTTGGCGGGGCAGGACGGGCGCGTTGCCTGATGCTTCGTTATCCGGCGAATCGGGCAGCAGGTTCACAGGGCACGCTTCCGGGGACCGGGGACCTGGGCGTCCGATTCGCGGAGGTAGAGCGGCGTGGAATCCAGCAGCTGCTCACCCGCCGCGAGCCTCGCCAGCGCGAACTGGCCAAGGTACAGTGCGTCCGGCTGTTCGGTGCTGAAGTCCGGATCTGCCCGGACATCCCCGGAATAGAGCCCCGCGCCCGCGCCGTAGGCGGGCAGGTCGGGAAGGTCCGGGGCAAAGCCCACGTGCGGGCCGTCCAGAAGCCGGGGCAGCTGGCCGGCGGCCAGGGTGTAGCGCGCCCAGTAAACCTCTTTGCGCCGGGCGTCGGTGGCCACGAGGAACTCGGCCGGCGCCTCGGTGGACTCCGCAACCTCCAGGGCGACGGCGTCCAGGCTCATCAAGCCGTGCAGCGGGGTGTTCCAGACGAAGGCCAGCGTGCGCGCCGTCGCAATGCCGGACCGGAGGCCGGTGAAGGGGCCGGGGCCGACGCCGACGACGATCGCGTCAATGTCCGCACCCGTCACGCCGGCGTCCGCGAGCAGCCGCTCGATGCCGGGCGCAAGGACCTCGGCGTGGCTCCTGGTGTCTTCGGTGGAGAAGCTGCCCACCACGCCTTCCAGCGCGTCATCGGACACCAGCGCGGCGCTGGCCACGGCCGACGTGTCGATAGCGAGAATGAGCATCAGGAAATCCCTTCCGCGGCCAGAACCGGCTGTTCGGCCCAGCGCGGCCCGAAGCCGCGGATGATGATGGTGCGGGGCTCGTCGTCGTCCTCGGACTCGAAGTCCAGGGTCCCGTTGCCGGTGCGGTGGGCAGCGGCGGCGCCGCCTACCTGGCCGCCCAGCTGCCGGTGCAGCTCCACCTCGAGCCGGCTCTCGGTCAGGTGCTCCACGCGGTCCCGGCCCCACTCCACCACGGTCACCGCGGAGTCGAGCGTGTTCTCCAGGTCGATGTCATCGATTTCCGACGACGATCCAAGACGGTAGGCGTCCACGTGCACCAGGTCGGGACCGCCCGGGCGCGGCCCGTCGGGAAGGTTCGGGTGGATCCGCACCAGTACGAAGGTGGGGGAAATGATGCCCTCACGGACACCCAGGCCCTCGCCAAGGCCCTGGGTGAAGGTTGTCTTGCCGGCACCCAGTTCACCTGTCAGCACCAGGAGGTCCCCCGCCCGAAGCACCTCCGCCAGAGCCGCACCGAGGGCATGGGTCTGCTGCGCCGTCGTAACCGTCAGGGTCTGGACCCAGAGCGGAACGCCCGAATTTTCCGGGACGCTCATGTTTTCCGGACTGCCAGTGTTTTCCGGGTTGCCAGTGTTTTCCGGGTTGCTCATGGCGCCGGCGCTTCGGCTGCAGGCGCCTTGCCGTCCTGCGCTTTGCTGTCCTGCGCTTCCCCCGCGGGCGATTCGTTGACGTACGTCCGGGGAACGCGGGGGCTGATGCGCGTGACGATTTCGTAGTTGTTGGTGCCGGCGGCGCGGGCCCAGTCGTCAGCCGTGGGGCCGCCGTCGGCCCCGTCGCCGAAGAGGACCGCTTCCGCGCCGAGGACGGTGTGCCCGCCCCGGGTCACCTGCAGCGGGCCGAGGTCGATCACCATCTGGTCCATCGCGATCCGCCCCACCACGGGGTAGGTGACACCCTCCACGCGGACCGGGCCGCCGGTGGCGACGCGGGGCACACCGTCGGCATAGCCAAGCGGGATGAGCCCCAGCGTGCTCGCGCCGGACGTGTGGTAGTTGAAGCCGTAGGAAACGCCCTGGCCGGAGGGCACGTCCTTGCAGTGGGAGACCACCGTGCGCAGGGTCATCGCGGGACGCAGTCCCAGTTCCGTCGACGTCTGCCCTTCGAACGGCGAAAGGCCGTAGATCCCCAGCCCCACCCGGACCAGGTCGAAGTGCGTGTCCGGCCGGGACAGCGTGGCCGGGGTGTTGGCCAGGTGGCGGACCTCCGGGTCCACGCCGGCGTCCTCGGCGATGGCCAGCACCTCGCGGAACGCTGCCAGCTGGTCGTCGGTTTCGGGGCGTTCAGGCTCGTCGGCGACGGCAAGGTGGGAGAAGATGCCCACCACGCGCAGGAGCCCCTGGTCCTGGTATTCCACGGCTTCGCCCACCAGCCGGTCCCACACCTCGACGGTGGCGCCGTTCCGCCCCAGTCCCGTATCCACCTTCAAGTGGACGCGTGCGGGGCGTTCCTGTTCGCGGGCGGCGGCGACGATCTGGTCCAGCTCCCAGCCGGAGCAGCCGATGTCGATGCCGGCGGCCACGGCCGCGCCGAAGTTGCTTTCGGGGGTGTGCAGCCAGGCAAGCAACGGCGCGTCGATGCCTGCCGCACGCAGTGCCAGCGCCTCGGAGATATGTGCGACGCCCAGCCAGCTGGCCCCCGCCTCAAGGGCTGCGCGGGCAACCTGCACGGCACCGTGCCCGTAGGCGTCCGCCTTGACCACCGCCATCACTTTGGCAGGCTCGGCGGCCGCGGCGAGGCGGCGGACGTTGTGCCGGATGGCCTCGAGGTCGATCACGGCGGAGCGTTCATGGGCCGGACGGGCGGAGCCATCTGCCGTCCCCCTCGGGCCCGTTACTGCCGGGCGGTCTCCTGTTGCTGCTGGATAAATCACTCTACTGATTCTAGTGCTGGCGCTTCGGGCCGAATAATTGCCGGGAAAACGGCGTGCCGGTCCTGCGGACGGCCGGTCCCTCAGGCGTCCGAGAGGTGCGCGATGGTGGCGGCCGCGCGCCGCTGGGCCTCCTGCGGAACGTCCCGGACAATCTCGGCGAGGAAGGCGTAGCGTCGCAACCACTGGCTGCCGCGGCGCTCCGGCCGGGCGTTGGCTCGCTTCCACCAGTCGGCGATGTCACCCCAGCCCGGCGCGGCCAGGGACCCGCCGACTTCCTGCACGGCCAGCGCCGCGCAGAGGTTGGCGAACCGCAACCGGTCGCTGAGGGGCCACCCCGCCAGGCTTCCGACGACGAACGCGGCCCCGAAGCAGTCCCCGGCCCCGGTCGGGTCGAAGGCCGCCACCGGCAGTGAGGGCACCCACTCCTCCTCGCCGGTTTCCGAGTCCACGGCCACGGCGCCCTGCGCCCCGAGGGTCACCACCGCCACGGGCACCCGGTCCGCCAGGGCGTAGAGCGCCGCCCAGGGGTCGGTCTTGCCGGTGAACGCCATGGCCTCGCGCTGGTTGGGCATGAACGCGTGGAAGTACTGCAGGTTCTCCAGCCTCGCGTGGGCCCACTCGCCCGTGGGGTCCCAGCCGACGTCGCCGAACAGTTTCACGCCGGCCTCGTGCGCCGCGAGCGCCCACGGCTCGAGTTCATGGCCCAGGTCCGCCACGGCGGCCAGCGCACGGGGCGGATTCCCGATCAGCTCGGAGGAGGTTACCGGCGCCGGGTGCCCGTGCGTGACCATGGAGCGGTCGTGGTCCACGCTGAGCGAGACCGTCACGGGCGAGTGCCAGCCCGGGACGCGGCGGGACAGGGACAGGTCCACGTGCTCCTGGCCGGCCAGGATCTTCCAGTTGAAGTCCCCGTAGCCGTCATCGCCGAAGGCCGCCGCCAGCCCTGTCCGCAGGCCCAGCCGGGCCGCGGCGATCGCCTGATTCGCCACACCGCCGGGGCAGCTGCCCATGCCTTCGCTCCAGATTTCGGTACCCGCTTCGGGCGCGTGCGGCAGTCCGGTGAAGATGATGTCCTGGAAGACGGTCCCGGCCAGCAGCAGGTCGAACTCTCCGGCCGCCGGGGTGCGGACGGCCGAGAGGGGATCGAAACGGCGTGCGGGATTCGCCTCCATGCACGGCACATTACGCCACCTACCTTGGCGTTGGCACCCCGCGATCTGGGGGTCGGCGGTGCCTTCCGGGCAGCCACTCCGGCCGCGTTGCCGGCTGCTGCGCATAGACTCCTGCCATGCGGCTCATGATCGCCGGCGGCGGCGGGTTCCGGGTTCCCCTCGTTTACCGTGCCCTCTCTTCCGGGCCCTACGCCGGCCTGGTGAACGAGGTCGTGCTGTTCGATGTCGACGCCGGCCGGCTCGCCGCCATCGAGGCCGTTCTAAAGTCCATGTCTACGAAAGTGGCCGCGCCTCCGGACGGAAGTCCCGCCGTCGGCCGTTCCCGCTGGAGTCCGCCGGCGGTGACCTCCACAACGTCCCTCCCCCGCGCCCTGAGCGGGACGGACATCGTGTTCGCCGCCATCCGCCCGGGCGGAACGGCAGGCCGAGTTGCCGACGAGCGGGTGCCCCGGGATCTCGGGCTGTTGGGGCAGGAGACCACCGGCGCCGGCGGCATCTCCTACGCGCTGCGGTCCATTCCGGCAATGCTGGAGCTGGCCACGGGCATGCGGACACACTGCCCCGACGCCTGGCTGATCAACTTCACCAATCCCGCCGGAATGGTCACCGAGGCGCTGGTTCCGGTGCTGGGCCGGAAAGTGATCGGCATCTGTGACTCGGCGAGCGCCCTGGTGCACCGGGCCGCCCGCGCTGCTGGTGTGCCGCTGCCCCCGGGAAAGCTCGACGGCGTGGGCTACTTTGGGCTGAACCATCTCGGCTGGCTCTACCGGCTGGAGCGCGACGGCCGGGATCTCCTACCCGGCCTGCTGGCGGATCCGGATGCCCTGGCCGGCTTCGAGGAGGGCAGGCTGTTTCCGCAGCCATTCCTGCGCGATCTGGGGCTGCTGCCGAATGAGTACCTGTTCTACTACTACGGGGCGGCGCGCGCGGCGGCGGGGATGCGGGCCATGGCGCAGACCCGCGGGGAATCGATCCACGGCCAGCAGGCGGAGCTGTATCCGCGGCTTGCCGCCGCGGGGCAGAACGCGTACAGCCTGTGGGAGGCGGCGCGGCTGTCGCGCGAAGAGGGGTACCTGGCCGAAGCCAGGACCGGCGGCGAGGCACGGCACGCCGAGGACCTCGCCGGCGGCGGCTACGAGCAGGTGGCACTCGCGGTGATGCGGGCGGTGGCCGGCTTTGCTGAAGGGACGGGCGTCGAACTGATCCTCAATACGCCCAACTCCGCCGGGCGCTCTTCGCCCGACCCTGGCGGCACCCGGGCCGCGATTCCCGGACTGCCGGCGGACGCCGTCGTCGAAGTTCCCTGCACGGTCACGCCGGAGGGGGCGGCACCAAAGCCGCAGGACAGGCCGGCTGCAGCGCAGCTGGATCTGTTGCGGCGGGTCAAGAATGTGGAACTGCTCACGGTCCGCGCAGCAACTGCAGGTGACCGTGATGCGGCGCTGCAGGCCTTCGCAGGGCATCCCCTGGTGGACTCGGATGAGCTGGCGGGCGCGCTGCTCACGGGCTACGAAGCCGCATTTCCCGGATTGGCAGGGCTGTGGCGCCGCTGAGCGGGTTTCGCGGCTGCCCTGGCGCACCGGGGATTTAACCTGCACGTGCTACATCCGCTGCCGCCCTTCTGGTTGGCTCCCGGTCCGCCATGCGATCAGCAGCCCTCTTGCCGCGGCCGCGCAGACGGTTCAGGAGTAGTGTTTTAGTCGATGCAGTCCCGGCAGCACGGAGAGGAGGGAGGGCCATGTCTGTGATCAAGCGAGTGGCTTTCCTGTCCCTGCACACCTCCCCCATGGAGCAGCCCGGTTCCGGGGATGCCGGCGGCATGAACGTCTACATCCGCGGCCTCGCCTCCGCCCTGGCCGAGACCGGCATCGAGGTGGAAATCTTCACCCGCTCCACCTCCGCCGGACAGCCCGCGGTGGAACACCCGGACCCAGGCGTTTGCGTCCACAACGTCATGGCCGGCCCGCCCCGCAAACTCCCCAAAGAGGAACTGCCGGAACTGCTGCACAGCATGGTGGCCGAGATCGAACGCATCCGGGCCCAGCAGCCCCACGGCCGCTACGACGTCATCCACTCCCACTACTGGGTCTCCGGCGTCGCCGGCCTCGAGCTCTCCGGCCTCTGGAACGTTCCGCTCGTGCACACCATGCACACCATGGCCAAGGTCAAAAACCTCCTCCTGCACTCCGGTGAACCGCCCGAACCCCGGCGCCGCGAGGACGGTGAACACCGCATCGTCGACGGCGCCACCCGCCTGATCGCCAACACCACCGCAGAAGCCGCCGAACTGGTTTCCCACTACGGCGCCGATTACGACCACATCGACGTCGCTCCGCCCGGCGTCGACCTCTCGGTCTTCACGCCGGCGTTCCGCGCCGCCTCCCGCGCCGCCCACGGCATCAGCCCGAACGCCTTCCATCTCCTGTTCGCCGGCCGGATCCAGCGGCTCAAGGGGCCGCAGATCCTGGTCAATGCCGCCGCCCTGCTCCGCCGGCGCCGCCCGGACATCAACCTGAAACTGACCATCCTCGGCGCCCTCAGCGGCGCCAAGGACTTCAACCTTTCGTCCCTTGTCAGCGCGGCGGGGCTGGACGACGTCGTGACCCACCGCCCGCCCGTCAGCGCACCCGAGCTGGCCGGCTGGTTCCGCGCTGCCGACGTCGTCGCCATGCCCTCCTTCAGCGAATCGTTCGGCCTCGTCGCCCTCGAAGCCCAGGCCTGCGGCACCCCCGTGATTGCCACCCGCGTGGGCGGCCTCACCCGTGCCGTCAGCCACGGGCGCACCGGCCTGCTCGTCAACGGACACCATGCCTCCGACTGGGCCGACGCCATCGAAGCGCTCCACGACGACCCCGACACCCGCCGCAACATGGGCACCGCCGCAGCCATCCACGCCGCAAACTCCGGCTGGCAACGGACCGCCGGCATCACCCTCGACAGCTACCATGCCGCCGTCGACGAACACGCCTCCAGCCACCCCATGGCCGCCGTCTACGGGTCACGGCTCACCGGATAAGCACCACTGAAAGGACAACGATGTCTGACAGCACTCCCCCGAGCGGTACCGGCACCACGCCCCTGAGCGACCTGGACATTGCCCGCCGGGCAGTGCTGCAGCCCATCGAGGACATCGCCGCGGCCGCGGGCATCGACCCCGAGGCAGTGGAGCACTACGGCCGGCACAAGGCCAAGATCGATCCCGCCAAGCTGTCCGCCCCGGCGCCCGCGGGAAAGGTGGTCCTGGTTTCGGCGATGTCGCCCACGCCCGCCGGGGAAGGGAAATCGACCACCACCGTGGGTCTGGCGGACTCCCTCGCCCGGGCGGGCCACAAGGTCATGGTGGCGCTGCGGGAGCCTTCGCTCGGACCCATCCTCGGCATGAAGGGCGGGGCCACCGGCGGCGGACTGTCCCAGGTGCTGCCCATGGACGAGATCAACCTGCACTTCACCGGCGACTTCCATGCCATCACGTCGGCCAACAATGCCCTCATGGCCCTCGTGGACAACCACATCTACCAGGGCAACGAACTGAACATCGATCCGCGCCGGATGACCTTCAAGCGCGTTCTGGACATGAATGACCGCGCGCTTCGCGAGGTGGTCATCGGGCTGGGCGGCCCCAGCCAGGGGGTGCCGCGGCAGGACGGCTTCGACATCACCGTCGCCTCTGAGATCATGGCCGTCTTTTGCCTGGCCACGGACGTCGCCGACCTGCGTGACCGGCTGGGCCGGATCACCTTCGGCTACACGTACGACCGGACGCCTGTCACCGTGGCGGACCTGGGCGTACAGGGCGCGCTGACGCTGCTGCTCAAGGACGCGATCAAGCCGAACCTCGTCCAGACGATCGCCGGCACCCCCGCGCTGGTCCATGGCGGACCGTTCGCGAACATCGCCCACGGCTGCAACTCCCTGATCGCCACGCAGACCGCCCGCCGGCTGGCAGACATCGTGGTCACGGAGGCGGGGTTCGGGGCGGACCTCGGCGCCGAAAAGTTCATGGACATCAAGGCGCGGATCGCGGATGTGGCGCCTGCCGCCGTCGTGGTGGTGGCCACCGTGCGCGCGCTCAAAATGCACGGCGGGGTGGCCAAGAACCGGTTGAACGAACCCAACGTGGAGGCCATCGCGGCCGGGGTGGCCAACCTGCGCCGCCATGTCCGGAACGTGGAGCGGTTCGGGGTGACGCCGGTGGTGGCGATCAACAAGTTCCCCTCCGACACCCGCGAGGAGCTCGGCTGGCTGCTCGGCTGGTGTGCCGGCGAGGGTATCCAGGCCGCGGTGGCCGACATCTGGGGCCGGGGCGGGGGCGGCGACGGCGGCGATGAGCTGGCCGCCAAAGTCGCCGGCGCGGTGAACGGGCCGTCCTCGTTCCGGCATCTCTACCCGCTGGACATGCCCGTGGAGGACAAGATCCGCACCATCGTCCAGGAAATCTACGGCGCCGACGGCGTGGACTTTTCAGTGCCCGCACTGCGTCGGCTGGCGGACATCGAGCGGAACGGCTGGTCCGGGCTGCCGGTCTGCATGGCGAAAACCCAGTACTCGTTCACCGACGACGCCTCGAAGCTGGGGGCACCCAAGGGATTCACCATCCACGTCCGCGACCTCATTCCCAAGACCGGCGCCGGCTTCATTGTGGCCCTGACCGGAGCTGTGATGACCATGCCCGGCCTCCCAGCCGTTCCCGCAGCCATGCGGATGGACGTGGACGAAGCCGGCAACCCCGTCGGCCTCTTCTAACCCCTTCCTCACCTCTCGTCGCCTCCCTTCACACCCTTCCTCACCTTTGGTCGGGTACGGACCAACCCTTCCTCACCTTTGGTCGCCTCCGGACCAACCCTTCCTCACCTCCCGCTGCCTCCCTTCGCACCCTTCCTCACCTTTGGTCGGGTACCGGCCAACCCTTCCTCACCTTTGGTCGGGTACCGGCCAACCCTTCCTCACCTTTGGTCGGGTACCGGCCAACCCTTCCTCACCTTTGGTCGGGTACCGGCCAACCCTTCCTCAGAGCGCATCGGCGAATCCGGACGCCTGAGGATGGTCCAGCCGGCTCGTTCGCAGGGCTCGCTTGATCTGGCGAATGGCCCCATCGAAGCAATCGGCGAAATCCTTCTTGCCGAACACCAAAACGGTCCACCCTGCAGCCTCAAACGCTTTATTGCGCCGCTTGTCGCTGAAGATCTGGGCCTCATGAAGGTGATGTTCGCCGTCGTACTGGATTGCCAAGCGCCGATGCCGATAGCCAAGATCGGCGGTGGGCCCGGCGGCGTCGTTCTTCCTCAGGGCCACTTGCAGTTCAGGCTCCGGGAGGCCGGCGTCCTCCATCGCCAAGCGAAGCAGCGACTCAGGGGCGGAATCCGCTCCAACGCGCATTCGATCGATCGCGGCGCGCGCCCGGACCACACCCTGGAGATTCGGGTGTCGGGCGACGAGCAAGCACAATCCCTCCACTGTGTCGAACGGCCGGGTACGGCCTTCGAATTCCACTCTGGGGACGCGGATGAGCTCGTCGCCCATGCAGACCAGTTCGCTCTCTGACAGCCGCCTCGCCATATCCAACCACGTGCGCGACCTGCTGCTGATTCGGATGCCGTCGACAATTTCAATCTCGTCCTCGAATACCAACACCGAGTGCCCGATCACCCCTCTTCGCCTCACTTCCGGCAGGCCATCGGGTTTGCTCAGATGCAACTCGTTCGAATCTGCCAGCCACGCCTGCAGAATTTGGCTTCGAATCCGTGCCGCGGTGACGTGCGAAATCCAAGCGCCGGGGGAAGCTTCCGAAAGGGCGCGCGCTGCCGCCTCAAGCTCGAAGCTCCAGCCAGCCGGGCGGTACAGTTCGCGGCTTACATGCCCGACGTCGGCCCGTCGCAGTCTGTTTGGTGGAATTCCGGAGGCCTTGGCAGTGCCCAATGTGAAAGGAGCCGAGACCAGGCTGGGAGGGAGATCGGTACGTGGTTGCATATGGCATTGTTGCTCGAAACAAGCCTGCCCCGCAGAAGTTATCCACAGGCACGGAGATACGCCGACGGAAGGTGAGGAAGGGTTCCGCTTTGAAGCAACCAAAGGTGAGGACGCGTCCGGACTGAAGCGACGAAAGGTGAGGAAGCGTCCCGACCGAAGCGACCAAACGTGAGGACGCGTCCGGGCTGAAGCGACGAAAGGTGAGGAAGCGTCTTACTTGGGGCTCGCGCTGGTGTGTGCCGGGGATGCCGCCGTGACGGACGGGCCGGACTTTCGCCGCGTTTCTCGGATGCCCCTTCCCTCACCACGTCGCAGCGAAACGAAAACGACGGCGACGCTGGCCGCCACCAACACGGCAACGAACAGGGCCGTCGGGAGGTCCTCGGCCAGGAGCCGCGGAATCGCGCGGCCCGGCACCGAGACGGCGAAGCCGAAGGCCACGGCGATGCCAACGTAGCTGCCGATCATGTTTCCCCGGTGCGCCGGGATGTTCCGCCGCACCGCGCTGACCAGCCCGAGTGTGACGGTGACGATCGTGAATGCAGACAGACCGTGTAGCCAACTGAAATGCCCGTCACTGACGATCCAGAAGCTGCTGAAGCAGACGTAGTACATCGCTGAAACCCACAGATGTCCCATGGTGCGGTGGATGCGGTCACGGCGCCGCCGAAAGATTTGGACGGGGCCAATGGCGAGGACGAAGAGCGCGGCAATGACGTGGCTGGCGAGTAGTACGTTCCAAGGCTCCATAGGCCTAGGATAGGAGCACTATCCAATGTTGTAAATCAAGATAGCGACCGGTGCAACAGCTATCCAACGGGCTTGTTGCCGCAGGGAACGGGGCAGGCATGCAGCTGAAGGAACTGAGCGAGCGGGCGGGGGTCTCCCCTGCCAGCATCAAGTTCTACCTCCGGGAAGGACTGCTGCCGGCGGGCCGATCCGTTCACGCGACCCGCGCAGAGTATTCAGAACATCATGTGAGCCGGCTGGAACTTATCCAAGCGCTGCGGCACGTCGTCGGGCTTCCCCTCGCCAAGATCAGTTCGCTGCTCAAAATGGCCGACGGCGGCGCACCGCGCCTTGAGCTTCTGGCCGCCGTCCAGCGCACTGTACTGAGCCTTGATGAGGTGAGCTCAGAGCACGATGACCTGCGGACGCCGGGCGGTGACGCCGTCGTCCGCTTTCGGAACTGGCCGGACGTGCCGAGTGACGCCCGGAATGCCCTCAACGCGCATCTGACCCTCATGGAAAGTCTCGGCGTACCTGCCGACAACGAGCTGCTCGACGCCTACAGCCGGGCGGTGGATTCCATCGCAGCCGTGAACATTTCCGCCACAACGGCGCCGGACGATATCAACCAGCTGATCATGACGGCGGCGGTCGGCATGCACCTGCACGGCCAGCTGGTCCTGAAGCTGCTGGCACTTGCGCATGCAAGCCACGCGATCCGGCGCTACGAAAACGAGGCTTAACGCACGATGCTCCCCCACCCGAAGGTGAGGAAGCATCGCGTCAAACCCGACAGGATCTGAGGAAGGGTCCTATCGAACCCGGCAGGATCTGAGGACGCGTCCGGTTAGAACCTGCGGGAGGTGAGGAAGGGTGTTTTAGCGGTCGAGGTCGCCGCGGATGAAGGCTTCGACCTTTTCGCGGGCGAGGTCGTCGTTGAACTGCTCCGGCGGGGACTTCATGAAGTAGCTCGACGCCGAGAGCAGCGGACCGCCGATGCCCCGGTCCAGGCCGATCTTCGCCGCACGGATCGCATCGATGATCACACCGGCCGAGTTCGGCGAGTCCCACACCTCCAGCTTGTACTCCAGCGACACCGGCGCGTCACCGAAGTTCCGGCCCTCCAGGCGCACGAAGGCCCACTTGCGGTCATCCAGCCACTGCACGTAGTCGGACGGGCCGATGTGCACGTCCTTCGCGGACAGCTCCGCCTCCACGTTGGAGGTCACGGCCTGGGTCTTGGAGATCTTCTTGGATTCGAGGCGGTCGCGCTCGAGCATGTTCTTGAAGTCCATGTTGCCGCCGACGTTCAGCTGGTACGTCCGGTCCAGGGTCACGCCGCGGTCTTCGAACAGCTTCGCCATGACGCGGTGCGTGATCGTGGCACCGATCTGGCTCTTAATGTCATCGCCCACGATCGGCACGCCGGCGGCGGTGAACTTGTCCGCCCATTCCTTGGTGCCGGCAATGAACACCGGGAGCGCGTTCACGAACGCCACGCCGGCGTCGATCGCGGCCTGGGCGTAGAACTCGGCCGCTTCCTGGGAACCGACCGGCAGGTAGCAGACCATCACGTCAACCTGCGCGTCCTTCAGGGCCTGGACCACGTCAACCGGCTCCTCGGTGGACTGCTCGATGGTCTCCAGGTAGTACCGGCCCAACCCGTCCAGGGTGTGTCCGCGCTGCACCGTCACGCCGGTCGGCGGGACCTCGGCCAGCTTGATCGTGTTGTTCTCGCTGGCCAGGATCGCGTCGGCCAGGTCGTGACCGACCTTCTTGCCGTCCACATCGAACGCGGCAACGAACTGCACATCATTGACGTGGTACTTGCCGAACTCCACGTGCATCAGACCCGGAATCGTGGCCTGGGGGTCGGCATCCCGGTAGTAATGGACACCCTGAACCAGCGAAGCGGCACAGTTGCCCACGCCGACGATAGCTACACGAATCGGATTTGCAGACACGGAACTCCTTTGAGAACAAACTTCATGTGCCCTGCGCGTAAGTCTGTACGACGGCGTCTGACGGGCACCGCGCCACGTGGCGCGCTTATCAGTGTAACCAAACGCAGCCGGGGCCGGCTTTGTTCCCGCCGTCCCCGGCCGCTTGATTACGTGCCGCTGCTGTTGCCCTGGGTTCAGACCCGCTGCGCCCAGAGATTGATGTCGGATTCGACGGCGAACTCGTCGATCGCCGTCAGCTCCTCGCCGCTGAACTCAAGGTTGTTGATGGCCGCCAGGGTGTCTTCGAGCTGCCGGACGCTGGAGGCCCCGACAAGCGCGGAGGTCACCGGCGAGCCCTTCGGCTGGTCCCGCAGGATCCAGGCGATCGCCATTTGCGCCAGTGACTGGCCGCGGCCGGCGGCGATGGCGTTCAGCCCGCGCACCCGCTCCAGCTTGTCCTCCGTCAAAGCCGATTCGGACAGGAACCGTGCCTTCGCGGCGCGGGAGTCGGCCGGCACGCCGTTGAGGTAACGGTCGGTCAGCATGCCCTGGGCCAGCGGCGAGAACGCGATGGAGCCGGCACCCACCTGGTCCAGCACCTCATACAGGTTGGGCGAACCGTCTTCGGTCCAGCGGTTCAGCATGGAGTAGCTGGGCTGGTGGATGAGCAGCGGAGTGCCGAGTTCCTTCAGGATGCGGGCGGCCTCGAGCGTCTGCTCCGGGGTGTAGGAGGAGATGCCCGCATACAGGGCCTTGCCCGACCGGACCGCATAGTCCAGCGCGCCCATGGTCTCCTCAAGGGGCGTCTCCGGATCAGGGCGGTGGCTGTAGAAGATGTCCACGTAGTCCAGGCCCATCCGCTGTAGGGACTGGTCCAGGCTGGAGATCAGGTACTTCCGGGAACCCCATTCGCCGTACGGGCCGGGCCACATGTAGTAGCCGGCCTTGGTCGAGATCACCAGCTCGTCGCGGTAAGGCTTGAAATCGTCCTGCAGGTGGCGGCCGAAGTTCGTTTCAGCGGACCCATCCGGCGGCCCGTAGTTGTTGGCAAGATCGAAGTGGTTGACGCCGAGGTCGAAGGCGCGGCGCAGGATGGCGCGCTGTTCGTCGAAGCGCTTGTCGTCACCGAAGTTGTGCCACAAGCCCAGCGAGATGGCCGGCAGTTTCAGGCCGCTGCGTCCGACGCGGCGGTAGGGCATGGTGTCGTAGCGGGTGTCCGGGGCCACATAAGTCATGCGCTCCATCCTGCCAGTCCCGCCCTGCCCGCGGGGCGGGCGTCCACCATCCGGTCACCGGCGGTGGACGCCTCCCCTACCCAGTCAGATCAGTCGCTGACGACGGCGGCACTCAGCGGGCCGAGCTCCGCACGCTCGCCTTCCAACCGGACGGTGTCGTCGGTGGCCAGCAGCAGGGCCCTGCCCGCGCCGTCCAGGCCCACCGGCCGCTCCGAGAAGTTGAGCAGCACCTGCACGCCGCCGCGCCGGAACCGCAGCCAGCGGGCGCCCTCGTCGAACTCCACCTGGGTGTCCTCGAAGCCCAGCTTGGTGAGATCCGGCGTGGAGCGGCGCAGGGCCGTCAGCGACCGGTACAGCTCCAGCAGCCGCGCGTGGTCGCCGTCGGCGGCCTCGGCCCAGTTCAGCTTGGAGCGGCGGAAGGTCTCCGGATCCTGCGGATCGGGCACGACGGCGGGATCCCACCCCATGCGCTCGAACTCCTTGATGCGGCCTTCCGCGGTTGCCTTGCCGAGCTCCGGTTCCGGGTGCGAGGTGAAGAACTGCCACGGCGTGCTGGCCCCGTACTCCTCGCCCATGAACAGCATGGGCGTGAACGGGCCGGTCAGGGTCAGCACGGCGGCCAGCGCCAGGCTGCCGTACGGCAGGGTCTGGGAGAGCCGGTCCCCCGTGGCGCGGTTGCCGATCTGGTCGTGGTTCTGTGAGCAGACCACCAGGGCGGCGGGGTGGACGGCACCAAAATTAATCGGCCTGCCGTGGTGCCGGCCGCGGAAGCTGGAGTAGCTGCCGTCGTGGAAGAAGCCATCCCGGAGTACCTTGGCGAGGGCGGCGAGCGAATCGAAGTCGCTGTAATAGCCGGTGGTTTCTCCCGTGACGTTGACGTGGACGGCGTGGTGGAAGTCGTCGCTCCACTGCCCTTCCAGCCCGTAGCCGTTGACGTCCCGCGGGTACAGCAGCCGCGGGTTGTTGAGGTCCGACTCGGCAATGAGCGTCAGCGGCCGCCCCACCTCCGCGGAGATCTGGTCCGCCAGCGCCCCGAAGTCCTCCAGGATATGGACGGCGCGCTCGTCCTTGAGGGCGTGCACGGCGTCCAGGCGCAGGCCGTCCACCCGGTAGTCGCGCAGCCACATGGCCAGGTTGTCCAGGATGTACCGGCGCACATGGTCGGACCCGTCCCCGTCCAGGTTCACGGAGTCGCCCCACGTGTTTCCCTCGCCGTGCTTGAGGTAGGGCCCGAACCGGGGCAGGTAGTTTCCGCTGGGACCGAGGTGGTTGTAGACCACGTCCTGGATCACGCCAAGGCCGGCGGCGTGGGCCGAGTCCACGAACCGCTGGTACGCTTCCGGTCCGCCGTATGCCTCGTGCACGGCGAACCACTGCACGCCGTCGTAGCCCCAGTTGTGCGTGCCATTGAACGCGTTCACCGGCAGCAGCTCAATGAAGTCCACGCCCAGCCCTGCCAGGTAGTCCAGCTTGCCGGCGGCGGCGTCGAGCGTGCCTTCGGGCGTGAACGTCCCGAGGTGCAGCTCGTAGATGACGGCACCCTGCAGTTCCCGGCCCTGCCACCCGTCCTCCTGCCACTGGTGTGCGCCGGGGTCGAAGGTGCGGGACAGGGCGTGGACGCCGTCGGGCTGGCGCCGGGTCCGCGGGTCCGGAAGCGGTGTTTCGTCGCCATCCAGCAGGTACCCGTAATCCGCGTCGCCGCTGGCGGGCGCCTCGGGAGCTGTCCACCAGCCGCCGTCCTCCGGCCCGGTGCCGGTCCGTGGCTGCATGGCGTACCGCTCTCCGTTGGCCAGCAGGGTCACGGTTTTGGCCTCGGGCGCCCAGACGTCGAAGCGCTCCGGGCCCTGGACGGGCTTCGCCGCTTCACGCGGATAGGTTGCCTGGCCTGTGTGCGTCATGATTCTCCTCCTGTCGGCATCACTGCTGTCTGCGGCACCAGCAGCGCCACGGGGTACCTGCGGAAAATGTCGGCCACCCTCACGCTCCCCGGCCCGAAGCCGGCACCGGTCAGCGCGTCCTTCATGGCTGTGTTAAGTTCGACGGCGGTCTCCCGCCACCCGCCCGACTGCTCCAGTCCGTGGGGAAGCCGGGTGGCCAGGGTCACCGCCCCCGGCGCCGCTGCGGTGCCGCGGGCGAAGCCGAGCAGGTGCCCGGCGGCGGGGCCGCTGGCCTGAACCGGGCTGTAGCCCGTGAAGAGCTCGGGCCGGTCGCGGCGCAGGCGCAGCGCCCGTGAGGTCACCAGCAGCTTGGCGGCCTGGTCAGTGAACGACGGCGGCAGCTCGCCGGCGTCCAGCTGCTCCAGGGCGGCGCGGCGGTCATCAAAGCTGAACGGCCGCCGGTTGTCCGGGTCGGTCAGCGACCGGTCCCAGAACTCGGTGCCCTGGTAGACGTCCGGAACGCCGGGCATGGTCAGCTGCACGAGCTTGGCCGACAGTGAATTCGAGGCGCCGTGCGGCTCCAGGATTTCCACGAGGGCTTCCACCTCGGCCTGCACAGCGGGGTTGTCGAACACAGCGTCGACGGCCGCGGTCAGCTTCTCCTCGAACGCGGGATCCGGATCGGTCCAGTTGGTCGAGTTCCCGGCTTCGCGCGCGGCCTTCATTGCGTAGTACTGGAGGCGTTCCCGGCTGGCGGGCCAGGCACCGGCGATCGCCTGCCAAAGCAGCGCCGACAGCGGGCCGTCGGGCAGCGGGGCCAGCTCCTGCAGCCGGCCCAATGCCTTTTCCCATTCGCCGGCAACCTCGGAGATGACCGAGATCCGGGCCCGGGTGTCCTCGCTGCGCTTGGTGTCGTGCGTGCTGAGCGTTGTCATGGACAACGGGAGCTCGGCCTGCCGGCGGGCCATCCGGGCATGGAACTCGTCCGGCTCCACTGAGAACTCGGTGGGGTCGGCGCCCACTTCCGTGAGCGTGCCCAGGCGGTTGAAGCGGAAGAACGCGGTGTCCTCCACGCCCTTGGCCATGACCATCCCCGAGGTCTGCTGGAAGCGCCTGGCCAGCTCCAGGTCGGTGTCGAGCAGGAGCGGCTGCAGCACCTGGATGGTCTGGTCCAGCTCCGGCCGCCGCCGGGCCGCCAGCTCGCAGGCCTCCTTCAAGACGTCCGCTCCCTCCGGCAGGTAGGTGCGGTAGACCGGGAACGCGGCGATGATCTCGGCAATGGCGTCTGCCGCGGCGTCCAGGGACAATCCGGCATCGGCCGGAACCAGCCGGCCCAGCCGCAGGATCTCCGAGTGGAGGATGCCGTCGGTGATCCGGCGCTTGGTTCCGCGGATCATGTCCTCATAGTCGGCAGGCTCGCCGCCGCGGAGCGACGCGTCCAGCCGGTCCAGCGGCTCCTGGCCGCGCGGGTCGACGAACACGCGGTCGACGTCGGCGAGGGCGTCGTAGCCGGTGGTGCCTTCGCATTCGAAGCTGGCCGGCAGCTCTTCCCCCGGCTCGAGGATCTTTTCGATCAGGAGGTAGGCGCCGCCGGTGGCTTCGCGGAGCCGCTTCAGGTACCCCTCGGGGTCGGCCAGTCCGTCCGGGTGGTCGATCCGGAGGCCGTCCGCGAGGCCGTCCCGGAACCAGCGCACCACTTCCTGGTGTGCCTCGTCGAAAACGGCCGGGAGTTCAACGCGGACGCCGGCGAGCGTGTTCACGGCGAAGAAGCGGCGGTAATTCAGCTCGTTGTCCGCACGCCGCCAGCCCATTAGTTCGTAGTGCTGCCGGTCATGGACATCCCGCGGCGAATCGCCCTCGGTGTAGGTGCCGTCGGCCAGCGGGAAGCGGTGGTCGTAGTACCGCAGCTCGCCGTCCCTGATCTCGAGCTGGTCGAGGTCGTCGTCGCTGGCCAGGATCGGGAGCCTGATGCGCCCGCCGCCGAGGTCCCAGTCGACGTCGAACGCTTCAGCGTGGCGGGACTGCCGCCCCTCCTTGAGCAGGGACCACCACCAGGGATTCTGGACCGGCGTCGCGACGCCGACATGGTTGGGCACGATGTCGATCAGGACGCCCATGCCCGCGGCGCGGGCCGCCTTGGAAAGGGCCGCCAGGCCCTCCGGGCCGCCGCGCTCGGGGTCGACGGCGGAGGGATCGGTGACGTCATACCCGTGGTCGGACCCCTGCTCGGCGGTCAGGACCGGCGAGAGGTAGACCCAGTCGACGCCGAGCGAGCGCAAGTACGGCACGGTTTCGGCGGCGTCGAAGAGCGTGAAGCCCTTCCGGATCTGCAGCCGGTAGGTGGAGACTGGCGTTCTCATGCGTCCTCCCCTGCGGGCTTGGCCGCCTTCGAGGTGCCGGTGCGTTTCCCTGCCGGCTTGCCCGTTGGAGTCTCGGCCGGCTGCTCCGCCGCCTGCTCTGCGGCGGACGCCGGCCGGTCGCCCGGCTCCTCCTCGGCCTGTTCGGTTTCAGCCTTCGCAGGCTCGGGTGCCTTCCCCAGCTGAGGGTCCTGCTTCTTCGTCTTGGCCGGTTCGGGAACGGCGGGTGCAGTAAGCGCCGCGGTCTCGGCGGTGGCCGTCTGGGTCAGCGCCGCGAGCGAGGCCGCCACCGAGTGGTCCGGCTCCTCTTCCGGGGCGCTGTGCGCGCGCAGGACAACCAGGGACTTGGCTGCGACGGAGAGCATGCTGCCCGCAAGTGCCGGCTCGGAATCGGCGCCTTCGCCCGCGGTGTCGATGATGACGTCCCAGGCCGGGGCGTACTCGTCCGGCGGCAGCGTGAACTCGACGTCGCCGTCGTGCGCGTTGAAGTACAGCAGGAAGTTCACGTCCGTGATCCGCCGGCCGCGGTCGTCATGGCCCTGGATGCCGTCGCCGTTGAGGAACATGCCCACGGAACGGCCAAAGCCGCTGTCCCAGTCCTCCGGCTGCATGAGGTTGCCGTCGGGATCGAGCCAGACGATGTCCGGCAGCCGCTCGCCCTCGCCGCGCCGGACGGGCCTGCCGTCGAAGAAGCGGCTGCGCCGGAAGGTCGGATGCTTGGCCCGGAGCGAGTTGACGGCAGCGGTGAATTCGATGAGGGGCTGGTCCACGCTGTCCCAGTTCATCCAGGTCAGCTCCGAGTCCTGGCAGTACCCGTTGTTGTTGCCCTGCTGGGTCCGGCCCATTTCGTCGCCGTGCGCGATCATCGGCACGCCCTGGGAAAGCAACATGGTGGCGATGAAGTTGCGCTGCTGCCGTGCCCGGAGCGCAAGGACCTTGGCGTCGTCCGTGGGACCCTCCACGCCGCAGTTCCAGGACCGGTTGTGGGATTCGCCGTCCTTGTTGTCCTCACCGTTGGCGTCGTTGTGCTTCTCGTTGTAGGACACCAGGTCCCGCAGCGTGAAGCCGTCGTGCGCGGTGACGAAGTTGATGGACGCGACGGGACGGCGGCCGGAGTGCTCGTAGAGGTCGGCCGAGCCGGTGATCCGCGAGGCGAACTCACCGAGCGTGGCGGGCTCCCCGCGCCAGAAGTCGCGCACGGTGTCGCGGTACTTGCCGTTCCACTCCGTCCACTGCGGCGGGAAGTTGCCCACCTGGTAGCCGCCGGGACCGACGTCCCACGGCTCGGCGATGAGCTTGACCTGGGAGACCACCGGGTCCTGCTGGATGAGTTCGAAGAAGGTGGAGAGCCGGTCGACGTCGTAGAACTCGCGGGCCAAAGCGGCGGCAAGGTCGAAGCGGAAACCGTCCACGTGCATCTCGGTGACCCAGTAGCGCAGCGAGTCCATGAGCAGCTGCAGGGAGTGCGGCTGGCGGACGTTCAGGGTGTTGCCCGTGCCGGTGTAGTCCATGTAGTACTGCTTGTCGTCCTCGACCAGCCGGTAGTAGGCCTCGTTGTCGATGCCCTTGAAGCTCAGCGTGGGCCCGAGGTGGTTGCCTTCGGCGGTGTGGTTGTAGACGACGTCGAGGATGACCTCAATGCCGGCGCGGTGGAGCGAGCGGACCATGGCCTTGAAGTCCTGGACCTGCTGGCCGGCGTCCCCGGTGGAGCTGTAGGTGTTCTGCGGCGCGAAGAAGCCAATGGTGTTGTAGCCCCAGTAGTTGCTCAGACCCTTTTCCTGCAGCGTGCCGTCGTTGACGAACTGGTGCACGGGCATGAGCTCGATCGCGGTGACACCCAGCTTCTGCAGGTGGGAGATCACCGCCGGGTGCGCCACGCCGGCGTACGTGCCGCGCTGCTCCTCGGGGATCTCGGGGTGCAGCTCGGTGAGCCCTTTGACGTGGGCTTCGTAGATGACCGACTTGTGGTACGGGATGCGCAGGTTCTGGTCGTTGTCCCAGTCGAAGAACGGGTTGATGACCACGCCCATCATCATGTGCGGTGCGGAGTCGGCGTCGTTCTTGGATTCAGGATCGCCAAGGTTGTAGGAGAACAGTGCGGGATCCCAGTCGATCTGGCCGGCAATGGCCTTGGCATAGGGGTCCAGCAGCAGTTTGTTCGGGTTGAACCGCTGGCCGTTGGCGGGATCGTACGGCCCGTGGACGCGGTAGCCGTACTTCTGCCCTGGCTGGACCTGGGGGAGGTAGCAGTGCCACACGTAACCGTCGACTTCGCGGAGCGTTACCCGGGTTTCAGTGCCGTCCTCGTCGAAAAGGCAGAGTTCCACTTTTTCTGCGTGCTCGCTGAACAATGCGAAGTTGGTTCCCGTGCCGTCAAACGTGGCTCCCAGCGGGTACGCCGATCCGGGCCAGATTTCCATTCGTGCTCCTATACATCGTCCAACACTGCGTCCGGCAGGTCTTCACGTACTACCTGCACGGAACTTGGTCTTACCGTAGCGGGTGGGTATGACTATTACATGGCTCACACGCTAATTACTAAGCGTGCTGACTTTACCCCAGATTTCGGGTAAGGCGTCGGATATCCGCCCCGCCGTCAGCGGCCCGCCGGCCGCCGCGGCCGCTCCGGCAAGCCCGTGCAGGCTCGCCCCCATGGCGGCAATCGCCGCCCAGCGCTCGTCCGGATCGATGCCCAGCGGGCGGAAGCGTCCGACGTCGGACCCCACCTGGGCGAGCAGCGCACCAATGATTCCGGCCAGCACATCACCGCTTCCGGCGGTGGCCAGCCAGGGGGTTCCCTCTGACTGGCTGTAGAAGTCCTGGTAGGGCGATGCCACCAGCGTGCTGGCCCCCTTGAGCAGCACCGTGGCCTCGGTGAGGCCGGCCGCGCGGCGGACGGCGGCCAGGGTGGACGCCTCGACGGCTTCGCGGTCCAGCTCGGCACCGAGGCGCTGCAGCAGGGTGGCCAGCTCCCCCGCGTGCGGGGTCAGTACCACGTGCGGGGCCAGCACGTCCGGCAGCACAGGCAGGGCCCCGGCGTCGGCCACCGTGGGCAGGCCGGAGTCGACGGCGTCGCGGACACGCTGCATCTCTTCCTCGTCGGAGCCGTCCATCCCGGAGCCGACGAGCCAGGCCTGGACGTGGGTCTCCGCCACCTTGCCGGTGCTGCAGACAACCTCGGGGCAGCTGTGGCGGATCAGGTCGCCCACCTCCGGCGGACCAACGTAGCGGACCATGCCGACGCCGGCGGCCAGCGCCCCGCGGCAGGCGAGCACGGCGGCGCCCGGATAGGCCGGGGATCCGGCCACCACTCCGAGGACGCCCCGCGAATACTTGTGGGCGCGACGCGCGGGCCGCGGAAGCAGGGCTGCAAGGTCCGCGGCCTCGAGGCGGCGCAGGGCGGGCCACGGCAGCGAGTCCTCTATCCCGATCGGGACCACCACCACCCGGCCGGTGAAATCCGCCCCCGGATCTGCCAGCAGCCCCGCCTTGGCACCGCCGAACGTGACGGTGATATCGGCGGGCAGCACAGGCCCTGCCGCCTCGCCGGTGTCCGCATCAACGCCGCTGGGCACGTCGCACGCCACCACCAGGCCATGCGGCCCTGCAGATAGCTGCCCGATGAGGTCCGCCGAGGCACCCCGGAGGCCGCCCTGGGCGCCGGTTCCGAGCAGCGCGTCAATAACGACGTCGGCCCTGCCGGCCAGCGCTGCCAGCTCGCCGGCGTTCGCGTCCGTCAGCTCCACAACCCGGCCGCCGGCCCGCCGGAAGGCCGCCAGGCCGTCGGTGTGCGCTGTCGCGGAGGCGAGGACCGCCGTCGTCCGCATCCCCCGTCCGGCAAGGTAAGCGGCGGCGAAAAGGCCGTCGCCGCCGTTGTTTCCCTTCCCGGTCAGCACAACAACGCCGGAGCCGTAGAGGCGGCGTCCGCGGCTGCGGAGCTCCGCAATGGCGGCGCTGGCCATGCCGCGGGCTGCCCGCTGCATAAGAACAGCGCCCATACCTGAATCCAGCAGGGGCTTTTCAGCTTCCCTGATCTGGGTTCCGGTATAGGCGCTGATCATGTGGTCAGTCCGTCCGGGGTCAGCCCTCGGCCAGCACAGTGGCCGTGGCGATGCCGCCGTCGTGGCTCATGGACAGGTGCCAGCGTTTGACGCCCTTGGCTTCGGCCACAGCGAGCACCGTTCCCTTGACCTGGATGGTGGGGCCGTTCTGGTCCAGCCCGATCCAGCAGTCCTGCCAGTTCATGCCGGCAGGAGCGCCCAGGACCTTGGCCACGGCCTCCTTGGCGGCAAACCTCGCCGCCAGGGAGCGGGTGTTCAGTTCCCGTTCGGCCGGCACAAACAGCCGGTCCCGCAGCCCGGGGGTGCGCTCCAGCTGCCGTCCGAAGCGCTCGATGTCCACTACGTCTACGCCGATGCCAACAATCATGGGCTTACTCTACTGTGACGCTCTTGGCCAGGTTGCGCGGCTGGTCCACGTCGTAGCCCTTGCCGGCGGCAAGTTCGCACGCGAAGATCTGCAGCGGAACGGTGGTCAGCAGCGGCATCAGCAGCGTCGGGGTTTCCGGGACGTAGAAGACGTGCTCGGCGTAGTCACGGACCGCCTCGTCGCCTTCCTCGGCGATCACCAGGGTCCGGGCACCGCGGGCGCGGATCTCCTGGATGTTGGAGACCACCTTGGAGTGCAGTGAATCCCGGCCGCGCGGGGACGGGACCACCACGAACACCGGCTGGCCCTCCTCGATCAACGCGATCGGGCCGTGCTTGAGCTCACCGGCGGCGAAGCCCTCGGCGTGGATGTACGCGATTTCCTTCAGCTTCAGCGCACCCTCCAGCGCCACCGGGTACCCCACGTGGCGGCCCAGGAACAGCACGGACTTCTCGTCCTTCATGCTCCGCGCCAGCTCCCGCAGGTCCTCGGCCGAGTCCAGGATCTTCTGGATCTTCGCCGGGATCTTGCCCAGGTCAGCCAGCACGTCCTTGATCTGCCCGGAGAAGATGTTCCCGCGCAGCTGCGCCAGGTACAGGCCCAGCAGGTACGCCGCCGTGATCTGGGCCAGGAACGCCTTGGTGGACGCCACCGCGATCTCCGGACCGGCGTGCGTGTACAGCACCGCGTCGGACTCCCGCGGGATCGTCGACCCGTTCGTGTTGCAGATCGACACCGTCTTCGCGCCCTGTTCCCGGGCGTACCGGACCGCCATCAGCGTGTCCATGGTCTCGCCGGACTGGCTGATCGACACCACCAGGGTGTTCTCATCCACGATCGGGTCCCGGTACCGGAACTCGTGCGCGAGCTCCACCTCGGTCGGGATCCGGCACCAGTTCTCGATCGCGTACTTGGCCACCAGGCCCGCGTACGCGGCCGTGCCGCACGCCAGCACAATGATCTTGTCGACCTTCTTCAAATCCTGCGGGTCAATGCGCAGCTCATCCAGGGTCAGCTTCCCGTTCGCGTCCGAACGCCCCAGCAGGGTCTGCGCCACCGCGTCGGGCTGGTCATGGATTTCCTTCTCCATGAACGAGCCGAACCCGCCCTTCTCAGCGGAGGCCGGGTCCCAGTCCACGTGGTACTCCTTGCCCTCCGCCGGGGCACCGTAAAAGTCGGTGATGTCCACCGTGTCGGCGGTGATCGTCACGATCTGGTCCTGGCCCAGCTCCACCGCACGGCGGGTGTAGTCAATGAACCCGGACACATCCGAACCCAGGAAGTTCTCGCCTTCACCCAGCCCGACGACGAGCGGGGAGTTCCGGCGCGCAGCGACCACCACGTCCGGCTGGTCGGCGTGCACCGCCAGGAGCGTGAACGCGCCCTCGAGCCGCTGGCATGCCAGCTCCATGGCCCGGGTCAGGCCGCCGTCGGAGACGTCCCCGCCCAGCTTGTTCCGGAAAATATCACCCAGCAGCGCCGCGGCCACCTCGGTGTCGGTCTCCGACGCGAAGACCACACCCTTGGCCAGCAGCTCCTGCTTCAGCTCAGCAAAGTTTTCGATAATGCCGTTGTGGATCACCGCAAGCTTCCCGCCATCAGACAGATGCGGGTGCGCGTTCTGATCCGTCGGACCACCATGCGTGGCCCACCGCGTGTGCCCGATACCGGTCAACGACTCCGGCAACGGCCGCTCCTCCAGCTCAGCCAGCAGGTTGCTCAGCTTCCCGGACTTCTTCCGCGAGGAAATCTCCCCGTCCGCCACCACAGCAACACCGGCCGAGTCGTAACCCCGGTACTCCAAACGGCGCAGACCCTCAAGAACAACATCCAACGCGCCGTGCCCGGCATCAGCCCGGCCCGACGTACGGCCAACATAACCCACGATTCCACACATGGGTATAAGCCTATCGGTCTTTGCGGAGAACCGACGTCGGATGACTTCCCAGGTGCGGACCGTCACGGCACCGGGAAAGTCACCCCTCCCGCCGGCGCCTGCGTGCGCGCAGGACGGCCAGCAGCGCGGACTGGACCGCGAGGCCGGCAGCGGCCAGCACCAGCAAGGTGTCGCGGTCCGCCTCGCCGAGTGCGCCGGCGAGGTAGCCGGCGAGCGGGATCGAGTACAGCGGCTTTCCCATGATCTGGCGGGCGTTGACGGGCTTAGGGTCGTTGACGGGGCTGCCGTCCCGCCTTGTGATCACCGTTCTCTCGCCATCCAGCACCGGACCGGAGCTCACTACCCGGTGCGTCAGGACCTCGCGGCTGTCCGGAGCGGGCCGGTAGGCCACGAGGTCGCCGTACTTCAGCTGACTGATCGCCACGGGTTCAAGCACGAGGAACGTGCCGGCGGAATACGTGGGCTCCATGGAATCGGTGAGCACGGGGTAGGTCCGCGAGCCGGTGGCCTGCGGAACGACCACGAGGGCCAGAGCCGTCAGGAGGAGGACCAGGAGTACGGCGAAGTTGGCCCAGCGTCCCGCCGCGGCGAACCGTTTCCGGCGGCGTATCTCGAGGATTCGGGTGGCTGCTCCCCCGCCGCGCCGGCCGCCGAAGTCGCGGCCCGTCCGCTGCGGCACCTCCGGTTTCACTGCCTTTCCCATGTTGAGACCCTTCAAATTCTGGGGCTGTTCTCCCTTATTCACTGAAGAGTCGCGTGGCCTGCTCAGGAATCGGTCATGGGTAGGGTCAAGATTCACTCAAGAACGGCCGCATTTCGCTCTCGGCGCTGGTCGGGGCAGAATCTCTAGGGTGACTTTGCAACGCAACGAAGCGAACGGGGAGGGTGTTTCGCCGTTCGTGGAGCTGGACCGGCAGACCTGGTCCCGCCTCTCGGCCCAGATGGAGCAGCCCCTTAACGAAGAGGACGTGCTGCGCCTTCGCGGCCTCGGCGACCCCCTGGACATCAGCGAGGTGCGCGATGTCTATCTGCCCCTTTCCCGGCTGTTGCACCTGTATGTGGAAGCCGCCGGTCAGTTGCATGCGGCCACCACAACATTCCTTGGCGAACAGACCCAGCGCACTCCCTTCGTGATCGGCGTCGCCGGTTCAGTGGCGGTGGGCAAGTCCACCATCGCCCGTGTTCTCCGCGAGATGCTGCGCCGCTGGCCCGGCACTCCGAACGTCGAACTCATCACCACCGACGGTTTCCTGTATCCCCTGGCCGAACTCAAGCGCCGGCAGCTGCTCGACCGCAAAGGCTTTCCGGAGTCCTATGACCGCCGCGCGCTGCTGCGCTTCGTGAGCGAGATCAAGGGCGGCGCTGAGGAGGTGCGGGCGCCCTGGTACTCGCACGTCACCTATGACATCGTTCCCGGCAAGGAAGTGGTGGTCCGGCGCCCCGACGTCCTGATTGTCGAGGGCCTGAACGTGCTCGCTCCCGCCCGGCCGCGGCACGACGGCCGCCAGGGCCTGGCGCTCAGCGACTTCTTCGACTTTTCCATCTACGTGGATGCCAAGACGTCATACATCGAGGAATGGTACGTGGACCGGTTCCGCAAGCTCCGTTCCACCGCCTTCGCGCAGCCCGAATCGTACTTCCACCGCTACGCCACGTTGTCGGACACCGAGGCCGAAGCGACCGCCCGCGACATCTGGAAGCGCATCAACGAACCGAACCTGGAAGAGAACGTTCTGCCCACCCGCGGGCGGGCGCAGCTGGTGCTCACCAAGGAAGCCGACCATTCCGTCCGCAGGATGCTGCTGAGGAAGGTTTAGCGCGCGTGTGCAGCGATTGCTCTTCCGGCCGGCGCGCGATGGCGCGGCTTTTGCTGACGGGCGCCGGTCTGACGGCCTTGGCTGCCTGCACTCCTAATCCTGCTCAGCAGGAAGCCCCTGCAGCAGGTTCTTCCGTAGCGGGTACGTCCGCCTCCAGCGGCAGTTCCGCGCCGGCATCCACAACCAGCTCCGCCCCGGGGTCGCCAACAGCTTCCGCTGCGCCCTCGTCCGGCACGTCCGCGAAGTCGCCCAGCGCACCCGCGCCGTCCACAACGACGGCGGCGGCAGCACCGCCGTCGGCCGCGTTACGCCTGCCCAAGCAGTATTCGCTGAACGCGCCCACCAGCCCCTGGGTGATCGTCAACAAGCACCGCCCGCTAAAGCCGGCCAACTTTGTCCCGCCCAATCTGGTCCAGCCCAAGGTGGCTCTCGCCGTTACCGGCGAAGCGGCACAGCTGAACAGCACGACGGCGGCTGCCGCAGAACGGATGTTCGCCGCCGCGGCGGCGGACGGCGTGACTATGACGCTGGCCAGCGGCTACCGCTCGTATGCGACGCAGACGGTCACGTACAACGGCTATGTGAGCTCCCAAGGGCGGGCGGCAGCGGACACCGCTTCGGCGCGTCCCGGCCACTCCGAACACCAGACGGGCTGGGCGTTCGACATCGGCGACGGCGGCGGGGCATGCAGCTTCCAGCCATGCTTCGCCGAGCAGCCGGCCGCCGTCTGGGCCAAGGCCAACGCGCACCGCTTCGGCTTCGTGGTGCGGTATCCGTGGATGCAGCACACCATCACCGGGTACTTTTACGAGTCGTGGCACCTGCGGTACATCGGCGTCGAGGCGGCCACGGACATGCGGAAACGCGGCATCGCCACCCTGGAGGAGTACTTCGGCGTGGAGGCCGCCCCCGGCTACCGCTGAGGTGGCCTGATGCCGGTTCTCTGCAGGCCGGACACCGGCCCGGCCGAGTCATTGCGGTAATTTGGATGGCATGCTTAGCGGATTCAAGAAGTTCATTCTCAAGGGAAACGTCATCGACCTGGCCGTAGCGGTGGTTATAGGATCGGCCTTCAGCGCCGTGGTTGATGCGCTGGTTAAGAGCGTCCTGATGCCGCTGATCTCGTGGCTGGTCGGAGAGCCGAACTTTGACGACTTCCTGGCGTTCGGGGACGTGCGGTTCGGCGTGCTGCTCACCGCAGTGGTCAACTTCCTGCTGGTCGCCTCCGCGCTCTACTTCGTCATCGTGGCGCCGATGAACAAGCTGATCGAGCACCGCAACCGGAAGCTGGGCATCGGGCAGGACACCAAGCAGGAAGCGGCCGAGGATCCGCAGATCGCCCTGCTGAAGGAGATCCGCGACGCCCTGCATGCACAGAACCAGGGTGCCAAGTAGGCAGGTGCCACGTAGCCCGGCATCCAACCAGGCCCCAAACGCCACCCGGCCCCAGCGCAACAAAAAAGCAGCCCGCCTCTTCCGGACTTTTCAGTCAGGGAGGCGGGCTGCTTTTGTCTTGGAAGGCGAGCTTAGCCGACGGGTTCCAGTGCCAGCTGCGTCTTCACAACCTGGGCGAGGCGTTCGGCGATGACCTGGGCGGTCTGCTGGTCGCCGGCCTCCACCATGACGCGCACAACCGGCTCGGTGCCGGAGGGGCGCAGGAGCACGCGGCCGGCGTCACCCAGCTCAGCCTCGGCTTCCTTCACGGCGGCGGCCAGGGTCTCGTCCCCGCCCACGCGACTGCGGTCCACGTCCTTTACGTTGATGAGGACCTGGGGCAGCTTGGTCATGATGGTGGCGAGGTCCTTCAGCGGACGGCCGGTGAGGGCCACCTGGGCTGCCAGCTGCAGGCCGGTCAGCACGCCGTCGCCGGTGGTGGCGTAGTCGGCGAGGATCACGTGGCCGGACTGTTCGCCGCCAAGGTTGTAGCCGCCGTCGCGCATTTGCTCCAGCACGTACCGGTCCCCCACGCCCGTCTCGCGGATGGCGATGCCGGCGTCGCGGAGGGCGATCTTGAGGCCGAGGTTGCTCATGACAGTGGCAACGAGGACGTCGTCCTTGAGCTTGCCGGCATTCTTGAGGGCAACGGCGAGGATGGCCATGATCTGGTCGCCGTCCACCTCGTTGCCTTCATGGTCCACGGCGAGGCAGCGGTCGGCGTCGCCGTCGTGGGCAATGCCGAGGTCGGCACCATGCTCCACCACTGCTGCCTTGAGCGGGCCGAGGTGCGTGGAGCCTACGCCTTCGTTGATGTTCAGGCCGTCCGGCTCGGCGCCGATGACCACGACGCCCGCGCCGGCGTCCTTGAAGACCTGCGGGGAACAGCCGCTGGCGGCACCGTGGGCGCAGTCCAGGACCACCTTGAGGCCGTTGAGGTTGTGCGGGAGGGTGCCCAGGAGGTGGACGATGTACCGGTCCTCGGCGTCGGAGAAGCGCTGGATGCGGCCAACCTCGCCGCCCACGGGGCGGAAGGGCTCCTTGCCCAGCTGGGCCTCGATGGCGTCCTCCACCTCGTCGGGGAGCTTCTGGCCGCCGCGGGCGAAGAACTTGATCCCGTTATCGGGGGCCGGGTTGTGCGAGGCGGAGATCATGACGCCAAAGTCGGCGTCCAGGTCTGCCACGAGGTAAGCGGCGGCGGGGGTGGGCAGGACACCGGCGTCGTAGACGTCGATGCCGGAGCTGGAGAGCCCGGCCTCGACGGCCGCGGCGATGAACTCGCCGCTCGCGCGGGGATCCCTTGCCACCACGGCGCGCGGCCGTGCGCCTTCGCTGGTGCGTTCATGGCCAAGCACGACGGCGGCGGCCTGGGCCAGCTGCAATGCGAGCTCGGCAGTCAGCAGGCCGTTCGCCAGGCCCCGGACACCGTCTGTTCCAAATAATGTAGACATCGGGTCCAAGTTTAGACGATTGAGGTACCCGTACCTGCCCAAAACGACGGGGCGGAGGGGCGTTGCGGGCATTTCCCCTGCTCACGGCACTGCCCCGGCGCTTTAACTGGCGTTAACGGCAGAAGCCCGCCCCGCCAATGGCGGAACGGGCTTCTGATCGAGGCGAGAACGCCTCGGCAAACGCGATTAGCGCTTGTGGAGCCGAGCGCTAAAAAGCGCCGAGGGCCCCAACACGAGGTCGCGCCAGCGGCCACGTGTTGGGAAGGCGCCGTTTTAGCGCTTGGAGTACTGCTGAGCCTTGCGTGCCTTCTTGAGACCGGCCTTCTTACGCTCGATGACGCGGGCGTCACGGGTGAGGTAGCCGGCCTTCTTCAGGGTGGCGCGGTTGTTCTCGACGTCGATCTCGTTCAGCGAACGGGCGATGCCGAGGCGCAGTGCACCGGCCTGGCCGGAGGGGCCACCGCCGTGGATGCGGGCGATGACGTCGTAGGCGCCTTCGAGATCCAGGATCTTGAAGGGCTCGTTGACGTCCTGCTGGTGCAGCTTGTTCGGGAAGTAGTTCGCCAGCTCGCGGCCGTTGATGATCCACTTGCCGGAGCCCGGCACAACGCGAACGCGTGCAACGGCTTCCTTGCGGCGGCCAACAGCTGCGCCGGCAACGGTCAGTGCCGGGCGCTCCTTCTTCGGGGCAGCTTCTGCAGCAGAGCTTTCCGAGGTGTAGCTGGTCAGGTTTTCCTCAGCCTCAACGGCTTCGGTGGTCAGTTCATCGTTCTGAGCCACGGTTCTCCTTGTAGATAAAAGTGTTGGTGGCCAGGACTACTGGGCGACCTGGGTGATTTCGAAAGTCTTGGGCTGCTGGGCTGCGTGGGGGTGCTCGGCGCCACGGTAGACCTTCAGCTTGCTCAGCTGCTGGGCAGCGAGGGAGTTCTTCGGGAGCATGCCCTTGATGGCCTTCTCAACGGCGCGGACCGGGTTGGTCTCCAGCAGTTCCGCGTAGTTGACGGAGGTCAGGCCGCCCGGGTAACCGGAGTGGCGGTATGCGCGCTTCTGCTCCAGCTTGGCGCCGGTGAGGGCAACCTTTTCAGCGTTGATGATGATGACGAAGTCGCCCATGTCCATGTGGGACGCAAAGGTCGGCTTGTGCTTTCCGCGCAGCAGTGTTGCGGTCTGGCTGGCAAGACGACCCAGGACAACGTCGGTGGCGTCAATGACGTGCCACTGGCGGTTGATATCGCCGGGCTTCGGGGTGTACGTACGCACGGTGTTTGCCTCGTTCTTGTTCTGGCGTTCTGGGTTTAGGCGTCGCACGGGGCGCGCCTATTATCTATGCGCGACCGGAACAGAGGTGAGGGCTCTATGGACCAGTTATCCCTAAGTCCCGAAAATGCCCGTTGGGTTAGCGACCCTGCAACTGGATCCCCAAGCGGGCACGCATCATCGAGAAAGGACACGCACAACGACTACCAAGAATAGCGTGAACCGAACACCCGGGTCAAAATGGGTTATCCGGCGGCGGGGGCTTGGAGTCCTGCGCCAGCGCCGGGCCCTTCCACCCAGGAGTCCATGTGTCTTCAGCAGGCATCGTGTCGCCAGCAGGTATCGCCGCCAACGCCGGTCCGCTCTTTGCCCTCGCTCCTTTTGCGGTGGCCATCGGGCTCCTTGGTATTTTACTCAGCCCCCTCGCTGAACTCCTTATCGCCCGTGCGCTCCCCCGCCTCGGCGGGCTGCCGCGCGTACGGACCAGAATCACGACGGCGGCACTCACCGGGTTGCTGTGCGGCACCCTTGCGCTGCGGTTGGGCGTGGAGTGGTCACTGCCAGCCTTTCTGCTGCTCGCCGTACTCGGCGTGCAACTGGCCCGCATTGACGTCGCCCATCATTTGCTGCCGAATCCCCTGGTGCTGACTCTGCTGCTGGCCGGCCTGGCGCTCCTCCTCGTGGGCAGTTTCGCGGCGTCAGAGTGGGGCGAGCTGCTTCGCGCTGTGGCCGGCGCGGCCATCCTGTTCCTCATTTTCCTGATTCTGGCCCTGATTTCGCCAAACGGCATCGGCATGGGGGACGTTAAGCTCGCCGCCCCGGTCGGTCTTTACCTGGGTTACTTGGGTTGGAGCCAACTGTTCTACGGGGGCGCGCTCGGCTTCGTGCTGGGTGGTATTTTGTCCGTCGTTTTGATTAGGCTAAATCGCGCCAATTTGCGCTCCGAAGTTGCTTTTGGACCCTCGATGCTCGCCGCGGCTTTAGGCACCGTGTTATTGGCATCCTAAAGTCGAGTTTCCAAGGTTAAACGTAAAATCCAGCGTCTGTACCTTGATGATTTCTTGACCATCCAAGTAGTCGAGTGCTTATGAATTCCCTAACCTGAGTACCTGTTTGTGGGGAATACTCATATTGTCGCAAAGAAAGTCGGGTAGAGCTACGCATTGTTGCCGGCGTGCTTCCGGGTGGATTCTTTTGCTATCGAAGCGCCAGCCCTTCGCGGAAATGGGGGGAGCTGGAATTCGGTAAATTAATCCACCGAATTTAAGGAAAATACAATGACTACTCTCATGGTCTCGGTTCTTGCATTCGTCTCTGGAATCAAGGATCGTCTGGAATCCGAAAAAGGCGCCACGGCAACCGAGTACTCGCTGCTGATTGCATTCGTGGCATTTGCCATCATGGGCGGCGCAATTGTTTTCGGCGACGCCCTCAGCGATTGGTTCAGCGCCCTCGGAGACGAAATCGCCGGCTGGGCAGTAGCACCGTAGCAATCTGCTCCATTCCGGTGGGTGCCGCGTCCGCAAAGCGTGAACGCGGCACCCACCCTTTTCTCCCACACCCGCCCGTTCATGTTGCATCCGTCCAAGGGGGGATCCATTGAAACGCCGCAATTCCACAACCAGTCAGCGTGACCGTGGGGCCGTAGCCGTCGAATTCGCTCTTGTTGCCCCCATCCTTCTTGCCCTAGTGGCGGGAATTGTCGAGTTCTCGCACGCGTACAACCTCCAGATATCCGTTACCCAGGCGGCACGGGAAGCGGCCCGAGAGATGGCAATCGAGGACGACCAGGATGCGGCAGCGTTAGCCGCCGTCGCCGGTGCACCCGGGTTAAACGGCGCCGCCTTTGAGTACGCCTTTTCGCCAGAAACCTGCACTGCGGGAGAGAACATGACCGTCACCATCAGCTATCCAGCGGCCACGCTAACGGGCATTTTTGGCAACAGCGTCACGGTTACTGGAGCAGGAGCCATGCGATGCGAAGGCTAAAGCAGCGGCCTGATTCCGAGCGGGGTGCCGCGGGCGTCCTGGTAGCGGTGATGATGCTGGCAATCATCGGTGCCGGCGCACTCGCCGTTGACGTGGGCCAAATTTACGCCGAGCGGGCGCAGCTCCAGAATGGCGCAGACGCCAGCGCGCTGGCTGTGGCCCAGGCTTGCCATAAGACGGGCTGCACCCAAGCGGAAGCTGAAGAATTTGCCGCGGAATTGGCCAACAGCAATTCCAACGACGGCGACTCGAACGTGTCGGAAGTGAACCTTTCCGTAGCGGATCAGGTGACCGTCCGGACCACCACTAAGAACGGCAGCAGCAGCGTGCTGGCCAAGCTGTTCGCCAACGTCCTAAACGCACCGGCGGTCAGCGTGGGCGCGCATGCCACGGCGTCCATCGAAGTCCCAGGATCGGGCGGCGGTTTCCCGCTGGCCCTTTCCGAATGCCAGTACGACCTCACAGACGCGGTGGAAACCGGTGTCCTGCAGCAGATCCGCTACAAACCCGGAATGGGAACCTGCACATCGACGTCCGGACATGCCATTCCCGGCGGATTCGGCTGGCTCAACCAGAACGGTGGCCAGTGCAGGGCAACCACCGACACCGAGGATAACGCAGCCTACGATCCCGGCGCGGACTACCCCAACAAACCCGGCGAAAACTGTGACGCAGTCCTCCAGGGCTGGATCGATTCGATCCAGGCAGGCAACGAAGTACTTGGCGTTTTCCCCGTATACGACAACGCCGGCAAGGACAAAGGAAATGGCTGGTTCCACATTCGTGGGTACGCCACGTTCCAGATGGTCGGATGGAAGTTTGGCGGCGGCTCGAGCGGCCCCCGGACGTACAACAGCTCCCCCACTCCGGCTACCGCCTGCGTGGATCCCTGCCGCGGCATCATCGGCAAATTCAAGAAGTTCGAATCTATTGATGCATTCGAAGGAAATACCGGCACCGGAGACGACCTTGGAACCGTCTACATTCGCCTCACCAACTAATTACTTAGCTAGGGGGATAAAATGAAAGCTCGCCTTTTCGGAGGAATTGCCGCATTGTTAGTGGCAATTATTGGAACCGTCCTGTTGGTCAACTATGTGCAGAATGCTGATAAACGCGCGTTGGCGGACACTGAAACCGAATCCGTATATGTGGTGGAGAAAACAATCACAGCCGGCACTGGAATCGACAAGACTGCCGGCGCCGTCGTCCGGAAAGACGTACCAAAACTCGCCGTCGCTGCCGGTGCCGTGACCGATCTGAAACAGGTTGGCCAGAAGGTCGCCGCCGTGGACCTGATGCCGGGCGAGCAGCTCCTCAGCACCCGCATGGTGGACGCGGCGTCCATCCTCGGTCCGGCCAGGGTGCAGGTTCCAACGGGCATGCAGGAGCTCACGCTCAAGCTCCCCATCGAACGCGTGGTGGGCGGCACGCTTACCGCCGGGGATACGGTGGGCGTCTTCCTCTCCATGGAGGACTCCGCTGCAAAGACGGGCAAAACGCAGCTGACCTTCCACAAGGTCCTGGTCACCGCGGCACAGTTCAGCAACGGCAGCGCAGCCACCTCTCAGGAGACCACGGCCCAGGAAGATTCATCGAAGGGTGCCCTCAACTCAAAGAAGTCCGATACGTCGAATGGGACCTACCTCATCACTCTGGCCCGCAACTCCGCCGATGCTGAGCGGATCATCTTCGCCACCGAGTTCGGGAGTGTGTACCTCTCGAAGGAGCCGGCGAACGCGGTGGAGGGTACGTCCGGCGTCGTGAACACCGGAAGGCTGTTCCGATGAGCCGCTTCGTCCTCATCACCCCCAACGCCGACTTCGAACGCCGCGTCCAGCTGGCCGTTTCCGGGATGCACGGCTCGTTGCGGGTTTTCCAGGCGGACTACCTCCCCGAAAGCCCGCAGGACTTCGTCCGGCAGCTCGTCGGCGAGCCTCCGGAAGTACTGATCCTTGGACCGGGTCTGCCGGTTGACGGCTCTTTGAAACTGGCCTCGGTTATGGATCTGCAGTACCCCGAAATCAGCGTTGTCCTGGTGGTGCCTGAATCCAAGGAAGTAGTCCTCCAAGCTATGCGTTCCGGTGTGCGGGACCTACTGGACCCGGCCGCGGACCCAGACGGCATTCGTGTCTTGCTGGAGCGGGCCAGCCTCGCGGCTGCGGGCCGCCGTCGTGGTTTGGCCCTTGGGGCGTCCGAGCACGCCGACCATGGCGAGGGCGGCCGGGTCATCGCGGTCATGTCCCCCAAGGGCGGCGTAGGCAAGACCACCGTGGCAACCAATCTCGCCGTCGGCCTCGGAAAGACGGCCCCGATGAGCGTGGTGATCGTGGATCTGGACCTGCAGTTCGGCGATGTTGCCAGCGGGCTGATGCTGGATCCGGAACACACCATTACGGACGCGGTGGTGGGTGCCTCAAGCCAGGACTCGATGGTGCTCAAGACGTATCTCACCGTCCATCCCGCCGGTATCTACGCTCTGTGTGCGCCAAAAAATCCAATCGAAATGGACAGGATAACCGGCGAGCAGGTCACCCACCTCCTTAACCAACTGCGCGAGGAGTTCCACTACATCGTGGTGGACACGGCACCGGGTCTGGGTGAGCACGTCCTGGCCACGCTGGAGCAAGCAACCGATGCTGTCTGGATCTGCGGCATGGACATTCCCAGCATCCGCGGCCTTCGAACGGGCTTCCAAATCCTGGCTGAGCTTGGGCTGCTCCCGGAGAAGCGGCACGTGGTGCTGAACATGACGGACCGGCGGGGAGGCCTCACCTTGCAAGACATTGAGGCCACGATCGGGGCTCCTGTGGACGTTGCCCTCCCCCGCTCCAAGACGCTGCCCTACTCCACAAACAAGGGAGTGCCCATCCTGCAGGACGGGAGCCGGGATACGGCAGGCAAAGGGCTCCGCCAGCTGGTGGAGCGCTTCAAGCCCAATTGGGAAGAAAGACCCCACAAGAAGCTGCACAGAAGGGCGGTAGTCCAGTGAACCTCACAGACCGGCTACAGAATCTGCGGGGCGAGCCGAAGCCCAGCCTCGAGAAGCCCCAGCCCGATGACGTCTTCAAGCCCAAGCCTGCAGCCGCCACGCTCGGCCAGAAGCACGAGGAGCAAGCCGCAGGCTCGGCGGCGAGCGCTACCGCGTTCTTAGACATGCCAGCCGCAACCTCCGTTGCCAGCGAGACCCTGAATGCCCTGAAAGAACGGGCGACCCAGACGTTATTTGAACGGCTGGGTTCACGGCTTACCGATTCCACGCTCGACGACGAGGAACTGCACCAGTTTGTCCGGGATGAACTGAAGATCGTTGTCGATGAAGAGCAGGTCCCGTTGTCCGGCCCCGAGCGTCAGCGGCTCATTCGGGACATCATCGACGACGTCCTGGGCCATGGCCCCATCCAGCGTTTCCTCGACGACCCGACCATCACCGAAGTCATGGTGAACCGCTATGACCAGGTATATGTGGAACGGCAGGGCCGCATCCTCCCGACGGACACGAAGTTCACATCGGACGACGCGCTGCGCCGGGTGATCGAGCGAATCGTATCCAAGGTGGGCCGCCGTATCGACGAGTCCTCACCGCTGGTGGACGCCCGGCTTGCGGACGGCTCGCGCGTCAACGCCATCATCCCCCCTCTGGCCGTCAACGGGCCTGCCCTGACCATCCGGAAATTCGGCCGTGAAGCGCTGACGGTCCATGACCTAGTGTCCCTGGGCAGCCTCTCCCCCGAGATGGCCGAGCTCCTGCATGCCTGCGTCGTAGCCCGGATGAACATCATCGTTTCCGGCGGCACCGGCACCGGCAAGACCACCCTCCTGAATGTCCTGTCGGGCTTCATCCCGCCGGACGACAGGATCGTGACCATCGAGGACGCCGTCGAACTCCAACTCCAGCAGGAACACGTCATCCGCCTCGAAAGCCGACCGCAGAACATCGAGGGCAAAGGCGAAGTTTCCATCCGTGACCTGGTCCGGAACTCACTCCGCATGCGCCCGGACAGAATCGTGGTTGGCGAAGTCCGTGGCGGCGAATGCCTCGACATGCTGCAGGCCATGAACACCGGCCACGACGGCTCCATCTCCACCGTTCACGCCAACTCGCCACGGGACGCCATTGCGCGCCTCGAGACACTGGTGCTGATGGCGGGGATGGATCTTCCGCTCCGTGCCGTACGCGAGCAGCTAGCGTCCGCCGTCAACCTGGTGGTTCACATCACCAGGATGCGCGACGGCTCGCGTCGGGTCACCCACATCACCGAGGTGCAGGGCATGGAAGGCGACATCGTCACCCTCCAGGATGCTTTCGTGTTTGACTACTCCGCCGGCATGGACGCCAACGGCCGCTTCCTCGGGAAACCGGTGCCCACGGGCGTCCGGCCACGGTTTACCGAGCGGTTTGCGGAACTCGGCATCGAGGTTTCGCCGGCCGTGTTCGGGGCATCGCTCATCGGCTTTACTCCTCCAAGGGGGCGGTGACATGCTAGGCGACTCCGGCATTTTCGTTGTGGCACTGGTGCTGCTGTACCTCGCCATCTTCCTAGTCTTCGGCGTGACGCTCAGGCCGAAATCGGGCCTTCCGATGTCGCGCCGCCGGCCTGACGTCCCCGTTGCCCCCTCGTCCCTGACCAAGCTCACCGGCCAGGCCGTGGGTGTACTCAACAAGGGCCTCAAGAAGCGTGGGTCGGGACTTCTTACCCAGGACCGACTGGACGAGTGCGGGCTCAAAAAGGAGCCGGGCGACTACCTGATCATGGCCGGTGTGATCACGCTGACGGCCGCCGTCGTCGGCTTCTTCCTTGGCGGTGTTCTTGCCGCCGTCCTCCTGACGCTTGCGACCCCGCTGGGACTGCACCTGCTGCTCAAAGTTCTGGCGGCGCGCCGCCGTCGGCAGTTCGACCAGCAGGTGCCTGACACGCTGCAGATGTTCTCCGGCGGCCTGCGGGCCGGACACAGCCTGCTCAGAGCTGTGGACGCGGCCGGGCAGGAAAGCCAGCCGCCCATGTCTGAGGAGCTTGGACGCATTGTCAATGAGACCAGGATTGGCCGGGATCTGGGCGAGTCCTTGGCGGAGGTTGCCCGACGGACGCGGAGCGAGGATTTTCTCTCCATCGCGCAGGCCATCGAAATCCACCGTGAGGTGGGTGGTGACCTGGCGGAGGTCCTGGACCACCTTGGCGACACCGTTCGGGACCGCAACCAGGTACGGGGACAGATCCGGGCCCTCAGCGCCGAAGGCCGGATGTCGGCGAACGTCCTCATGGCTCTGCCGGTGGTGATGTTCATCGGACTGACGCTGTTCAACGAGATGTACTCCCGGACCTTCACAAGCACGCTGCCCGGCTACCTCATGATCGCCGCGGCAGCAGTGCTGCTCACCGTAGGCGGCTTCTGGCTCAGCCGGATCGTCAAACCCAAGTTCTAGGAAGAAGGTGGTCAACATGCAGCCTGTGGCATATGCGGCGATCCTCGCAGTGATCGCGCCCGTGACAGTCATGACATGGTTCGTCTTCACCAGCGACCGGGCGGGGCTCCGCAACATCCAGGCGAACCTCGGCCGGGTCTCCAAAACCAAGGGCCCGGCGCTCAGCGCTCACGAGAAGCTGATACTCGCCAGCCGTCGGATCATGCCGAAGGGCTACGCCGCCTGGCTGGATCGGCAGCTCGCCGGCGCGGGCCGGCCCAAGGACTGGCCGCTGGCCCGCCTCATCATGGTCAAGCCGCTGCTCGCGTTCTTTGGCGGGGTTGTGGGGTACCTGTTCTTCGCCGGTGGCCCGTCGGCGCAGCGTTTCCTCATCATGGTAGGGGTGACCGCTCTTTGCTACTTCACCCCGGACCTGCTGGTGCGCAACCGTGCACAGAAGCGGCGGGAGGCCATCCGGCTGGAGCTCCCGGTTGCACTGGACCACATGCTCATCTCAGTCCAGGCCGGCCTCGGGTTCGAGGCGGCCATGGGACGTGCCGGCACCAATGGACACGGACCGATGGCAGAGGAACTGATCCGCACGCTCCAGGACATCCAGGTGGGACGGTCGAGGAAGGACGCCTACCTCGCCATGGCGGAACGGGTGGATGTACCGGACGTCCGCAGCTTCGTCCGGGCTGTGGTTCAGGCGGATGCCTACGGCGTTGCCATCGCCGGCGTTCTGAAGACCCAGGCGGAGGACATGCGGATCAAGCGGAAGCAGCGCGCCGAAGAGCACGCCATGAAGATGCCGGTGAAGATGCTGTTCCCGCTGATCTTCTTCATCCTGCCCACGCTGTTCATCGTGGTCCTCGGGCCCACGGTGATGAGTATCATTTCGCTGTTCACGGGGTAGGTGCTTCTTGATACTTCGCGGCCCGTCGGTTCATTGAACCGATGGGCCGCTTCTGCCGTGGTTTGGGTGTTGAAAACGCTTCAAGGTTCAAGGTTTGCGCAGGGCAAGCGCAGGAAATGCGCAGGGCGGTAAAGGTTGGCTCAGGAGTCTGCAAAGAACGACCTTGAGGCGGATTTCCGTTGCTAACTTTTTTTCAGAGCTGGTGATGGACCAGCTTTCCAACACTCGCTCAGGAGTAAAAAATGCTTGCTTTCTTCTCTAACGCTGCTGCCCGTGTCCGTCGCGACGAAAAGGGCGCAACCGCCGTTGAATACGGCATCATGGTTGCCCTCATCGCTGTGGTTATCATCGTTGCTGTCACCCTGCTCGGCGGCAACCTCAAGACCACCTTTGAAGGCGTCGCTTGCAGCGTCAAGGGCGGAACCATGGCAGTCGCCTCCGGTGCCCCGGCCGGGACCGCAGCTACCTGCTCCAAGTAGCCTCTGCCGAATTTCATTGACCACTCGCAATTTCGGCAATTCTTAGGAGTTTCAAAATGCTTACATATTTGACGACGGCTGCAACCCGCATCCGTCACAACGAAAAGGGCGCGACAGCAGTCGAATACGGCATTATGGTTGCCCTTATCGCCGTGGTCATCATCGTTGCCGTCACTTTGCTCGGCGGCAACCTCAAGACCACCTTTGAGGGTGTAGCCTGCAGCGTCAAGGGCGGAACCATGGGCGCCGCGACGACAGCGGCCGATGGAACTGTAACCCCTGGCACGTGCTCTAAGTAGCGGCATGACGACCGGGTGGCGGGGACCCCTCCTCGCTGCCCGGAGCCCAGTTGATCCTCGTCGGTTTCAGTTGATTGCTGAATGCAAGAAAGGCATGAAATGGCCACGGAAAGCGAGCGGGGGGCTGCCGCCGTTGAATTTGCACTCCTTGCACCAATTCTTGTCATGCTTGTACTCGGCATCATGGAATTCGGACGAGCCTATAATGTGCAGACCACGCTGACGAACGCCGCTCGTGAAGGCGTGCGGTCAATGGCCATAAATAACAGCCAATCCACTGCACGTACAGCGACAAAAAGCGCAGCAACTCAACTAAGCCCCGCCCTCGCCGATGGCAACATCGCGTTCAGCGCCGCCGACTGCACGGTTGGCACCCAGATGACGGTTACAGTGACCTACAACCTTAGTACTTTGACCGGAATCGCCGGCCCATTCCCGATGGCAGGGAAGGGAACCATGCTGTGCGGCGGCTAGAGATTTCTTCTGACGGCGAGCGCGGCGGCATTGCCGTCATCGTCGCTCTCCTCATGGTGGTGATGCTCGCGTTTGCCGCGCTGGCCATCGACGTTGCCAGGCTGTACTCAGAGCGGGCGCAGCTTCAAAACGGATCCGATGCCGCCGCCTTAATGATGGGGCAGAAATGTGCCAGAAACGATACCGACGCTGAATGCTCGGCTACGTCTCCGCTGGCTGCTGACCTCGCCAACAAGAACGCTATTGACGGATTGAGCAATGTAAAGTCGATAGCACTGGATAAAACCAATCGAACCGCGACCGTTACTGCCGGGGCTAAGGAAGCCGGTGCGCCCGCGAATGCCGTATCCCTGTTTTTCGCCGGCGTCCTAGGGATTCCGAGCGCCGAGGTCAACGCCAGTTCAAGCGTGAGATGGGGAAGTCCGGTAGAAGGAAACATCGTCTTTCCATTGGCCTTCTCAATCTGCCAGGTATCGGGCATGGTCGACGGCTCGTCTCAGCTTCTTCAGAACCACTCGGCCGACGCTAACGACGACTGTCCGCTCGGCCCTGCAGGCAAGACCGTGCCTGGCGGTTTCGGATGGACCGCGCAGAAAACCGGGCAATGCGGCGGTTTCGTCAACCTCGTCGTCAACCAAAGCGGCAGCGCGACCGGCAACGATGGCCCTATCAACTGCGATGCGATCTTGAACGGGTGGGCCGCCGAGCTTGCCGCTGCGCGGCCAGTCATAGTCTTGCTCCCCGTCTACGACGATCTGTCCGGCACGGGCTCCGGGGCCAGCTATCACCTGAACAGTTTTGCCGCCTTCAGCGTGCAGGGCTGGGCCTTCAGCGGGTCGGACAGACTGCCCATGGTCTACAACAATGCAGCAATTGCAGGCCTGAAATGCCAAGGCAATTGCCGCGGCATCATCGGCAAGTTCGTCAAGTACGTTTCCCTGGCCGACGGATACAAGCTGGGCCCGGTCAGCCCCAACGGCGCCTTGGTCGTCGAAATGACCAGCTAGTTCTCTGCAGCACTGCAGTTCGTGAATCTAAGAATCCTCAGGAGCAGTTCGTGAAGTCTCGGTTGGTGGCAGGCGCAGCAGCAGTTGTCCTCGCCCTGGTGGGCGCCATACTAGTAATTACCTATGCCCAGGGTGCCGACCAGCGCGCCGTTGCAAGCCTTGAACCCATTGACGTCTTAGTGGTCAAGACTGCGATTCCAGCCGGCACCCCGGTTGAGTCCATGGCTGCTTCCCTTGTTACCGAAAAGGTACCAGCCTCAGCAGTTACTGGCTCATCCCTGAAATCCCTGGCGTCCTCAAAGGGCAAGGTTGCCTCCGTGGATCTGGTTCCTGGTGAGCAATTGGTCGCTGAGCGATTGGTGACAAAGGAAGATATCAAAGCCTCGGGAGGCGTGAAAGTACCAACCGGTCTACAGGAAGTTTCGTTTCAGCTTCAACCAGATCGCGTCGTTGGTGGTCGATTGGCACCGGGTGATCACGTGGGGGTTTTCATTTCGCTGGACAAGGGAGGACTAGAAGAAAAGCCGGCCGATGAAACGACGAAGCTGACCGTTCGCAAAGTGCTAGTGACAGCCATTCAGCGCGCTCCGCAGGCCGCCGCTACAGCGGAGCCCACACCGAGCGCGAGCAGCGACCCGAATTCCCCTGATCCCCAGGACACTTCCCTCCCGACAGGCAACCTCATGCTCACCGTTGCCGTAAGCGACACCGACGCAACAAAGATTGTCTTCGCTGCTGAGTTCGGGACAATTTGGCTCAGCAAGGAGCCACTGAATGCAACGGACAACGGTCCACGAATTATTCGACGGAGTGAGGTGTACAAGTGAGCCGCTTTGTTCTCATTACTCCCAACGCAGACTTTGACGGGCGCCTGCGTCAGGCCGTCGCCGGCGGACTCCAAGGTGGCGTCCAGACCTTCTTCACCAACGTCGTGCCTGCAGGTCCCTATGACCTATTCGGCCAGTTGAACCAAGAACAGCCCGAGGTCCTCATCCTCGGCCCGGAACTGCCCCTCGAAGATTCACTTCGACTGGCAACGATCCTCGACGCTCAGGTTCCACATCTGATGGTGCTGTTGGTCAGCGAGCCGGATCCTGCCCTGATCCTGCAGGCAATGAGGGCTGGCGTGCGTGACGTCCTCAGCCCGTCAGCTGATCCTCAGCAGCTGCGCGTGCTGCTGGAGCGGGCTTGCCAGTCCTTCGCCAACCGGAACCGGATGGAGCAGCAGGGTCCCGCTGAAAACCAGAAGGGGGCTGTCATTGGGGTTTTCTCGCCTAAGGGCGGGGTCGGTAAAACAACCATCGCCACCAATCTGGCCGTCGGGCTAGGACAGCTTGCCCCGATGAGCGTTGTCATCGTGGACCTGGACCTGCAGTTCGGTGATGTTGCTTCTGGACTCTACCTGAATCCTGAGCACACTGTGACGCATGCGGTTTCTCCTGCGGCCAGCCAGGACACGCTGGTGCTAAAGACCTTTCTCACCGTTCACCCGGCCGGCTTCTATGCGTTGTGCGCGCCCGCCAGTCCGGTGGAGGCTGACTACATCACGCCGGACCAGATAACACGTCTGCTCGAGCAGCTGGCAGATGAATTCCAGTACGTCATTGTGGATGCGGCTCCGGGCCTGCCCGAAATCGGGCTGGCCGCGATGGAAGTCTGCACAGACATCGTTTGGGTCAGCGGTATGGACATTCCCAGCGTCCGCGGCCTGCGCTCGGGCATTGAGGCGTTGAAACAGCTGGATATTCTACCAGAAGGCCGACACGTGGTTCTGAACATGGCGGATCCCAAGTGCGGCCTTACTGTGCAGGACATAGAGTCCACCATCGGCGTTCCCGTGGACGTCAGCGTCCCCCGTTCGCGGACCGTTGCCTTGTCCACCAACCGCGGCACCCCTGTGCTGGTGGATGCCAGGAAGGATCCGGCCGCCAAGGGCCTCAGCCAACTTGTGGAACGCGTAAGCACCACGAATCGAACCAACGAACAACGGAGCAGCCACCGCCGGGTGGTGGTCTAAATGAAACTTTCCGAACGCATCCACGTCGCACAGTTGAAGTGTGAACTTACCGACGTCCCGCAGCACCTGTCGGAGGCCCAGGTGTACGTTCCGGCTCCCCCTGCACATGCTCCGGCCGCCTCGCTCCATGTGGCACCCGTACCGGCCCACCTGCTTTCTGATTCTGCCCCTGTGCCTGACGCTGTGGCACCGGCACCGCCATCAGGGGCAACGTCAAGGGCTCACCAGATTGACGCTGCCCAGCCTGTTTTCCAGTCTCGGGCAGCTCGGCGCGCAGCAGAAGCAGCTGCCCAGGCTTCCCAGCGTGAGGTTCAGGCTGAAGTCCTGATACCCACTACACCTCTCCGCCAACCCACAGCGGAGCCCGTCGAAGCGGCCAGCCCCGGCCCGTCAGCGCACACTCTTAGCCGCCGTCAGTCGGCGCGAGACCAGACGGCGCAGCAGACTGGCAATGCCCACACTGAACCACTCACGGCGAAGGCCCAGCAGCCGGTGGATGTTTTTGCCGCCATGAAGCAGCGCGCGGCGACGGCCCTGTTTGAACGCATGGGAGCGCGCTTCAACGATTCATCGCTTACGGAACAGGAGCTTCGCAGGACAGCCCGCGAGGAGCTCATCCGGATCATCGATACCGAGCAAGTCCCATTGACGGCTGACGAGCGGACTCGCCTGGTGGCAGATGTGGCCGATGACGTGCTCGGCTACGGCCCGCTCCAGCGGCTTCTTGACGATCCGGCTGTCACCGAAATCATGGTGAACCGGATGGACCAGATTTACGTGGAGCGCAAGGGAACCCTCACACTGACCGATTCCCGTTTCAGCTCCGAAGAACATCTGCGGAAAGTCATCGAGCGCATTGTCTCCAAGGTGGGCCGGCGGATTGATGAGTCGTCACCGCTGGTTGACGCGCGCCTGGAAGATGGATCCCGCGTCAATGCAGTGATCCCTCCGCTCGCCGTCGGCGGTTCATCCCTGACTATCCGGAAGTTCAGCAAGGTGCCGCTGACCGTCCAGAACCTGATCGATTTCGGGACGCTGACCCCGGAAATGGCCGAACTGCTTAATGCCTGCGTCAAGGCCAAGCTCAACATCATCGTTTCCGGCGGCACGGGCACTGGTAAGACGACTCTGCTGAATGTCTTGTCCTCCTTTCTTCCGGCCGATGAGCGCATCGTGACTATCGAGGATGCGGTGGAGCTTCAGATCCAGCAGGAACACGTGGTCCGGCTGGAAAGCCGACCACCAAACACCGAAGGCAAAGGCGAGGTCACCATCCGCGATTTGCTCCGCAACTCCCTGCGTATGCGTCCGGATCGGATTGTGGTGGGCGAGGTCCGTGGTGGGGAGTCCCTGGACATGCTCCAGGCCATGAACACCGGACACGACGGATCGCTCTCTACCGTGCACTCCAACTCACCGCGTGATGCCATCGCCCGTCTGGAGACCCTGGTCCTCATGGCAGGAATGGACCTGCCGCTACGCGCTATTCGCGAGCAGATCGCCTCAGCCGTAAACCTCATCGTTCAGATCTCCCGGCTCCGGGACGGCTCCCGGCGCATCACGCATGTGACGGAGGTCCAGGGCATGGAGGGAGACATCGTCACCCTCCAGGATGCCTTCGTCTTCGACTACTCCGCCGGAGTCGACCAGTCCGGGAAGTTCCTCGGTAAGCCCATCCCCACCGGCATCCGCCCACGTTTCATCGACCGCTTCGAAGACATGGGCATCCATGTGTCAGCCAATGTCTTCGGCGTTCCGCCGCTCACCCCCGAAAGGCGCTAACCATGATCATCACACTTGGCGTCGTCCTGGTGGTGGCTTCGGTAGTGCTCGGCGGCGTGGCCGTGCTGATTCCACGCACGCCCACCGTGCCGCTAGACCGGCGTCGTCCTTTCCGTGCCTCGGCGGACTCGCAACTCACCCGCTTCGCCGGAAGTGCGGTCCAGTCCATCGACCGCATCCTTGCCAAGCGGAATGTTCGCCACTTCAACCGGGACAGTCTGGAGAACGCCGGCCTCCGGCTTAGCCAGGCCGAATTCATCCTGTTGATCTTGGTCGGTGCTTTTGTTGGGGCGCTGATCGGGCTGGTGGTTGCTGGCCCCCTGCTGGCAATCCTCATGGTCATCGCGGCACCATTCGTGGGACACCTTGTGTTGGGGTTCCTTGCCGGCAAGCGACGTGGCAAATTCGATGATCAATTGGGTGACACCCTGCAACTGCTATCCGGCAGCCTCCGGGCGGGCCACAGTATCCTGCGGGCAATAGACGCAGCCGCCAACGAATCCCAGGCCCCGACGGCGGAAGAAATGCGCCGCATCGTCTCAGAGACCAGCCTCGGACGCGACCTCTTGGTGTCGCTCAACGACACTGCAGACCGCATGAAAAACGAAGACTTCGTCTGGATCTCCCAGGCCATCCAGATCAACCGCGAAGTGGGCGGAAACCTTGCGGAGGTGCTGGATCAGGTCAACGAAACAATCCGCGAGCGCAGCGAGATCAAAGGCCACATCAAGTCGCTGGCGGCCGAGGGTAAGTTTTCCGCGTACATTCTCATGGCCCTTCCCATCGGCATCGTCGTCTTGCTGTCAGTGGTCAATCCCGGGTACATGGACAAGATGTACACGAATCCGCTCGGCTGGATCATGATCGTCACCTCCGTCATCCTCATGACCGTCGGCGGCCTGTGGATGCGCAAGATCATCAACCTGAAGTTCTGAGGCCAGCATGAATCCTTTGATCATCCTTGCGTTGCTCCTGATCTGCCTTCCACTCGGCTATCTGGCCTGGTCCTTTCTCTCGGTTGACCGGAAGGGCTTAGCAGCCACACGCGAACTCTTGGCCCGCGGCCTGCACAGGGCCGAGGTGGAAAAGAAGTCGAGCTCCGGTCTCATCGAAAAAATCGGCTACCGTCTCACCCCGGCCGGTTACGTGCACAAGCTCGACAGGCTGCTCGCACTGGCCGGCCGGCCGGCGTCTATGCCACTGGGGCGCCTGCTGGCAGCGAAACCTGCACTGGGCCTGATCGGGGGCCTCCTCGGTCTGTACATCGCCTCCATAGGTACGACGCCGGTCATGAAGCTCGTGGGCATCTTCGTCCTCTTCCTGGGGTATTTCATCCCCGACCTGATGCTGTACAGCAAGGGCCAGGAACGGCAGAAAGCTATGCAGCTGGAGCTCGCTAACACGCTAGACCAGATGCTGATTTCCGTTGAGGCGGGTCTCGGCTTCGAGGGCGCCATGGCCCGTGCCGGTGAGAACGGAAAGGGACCCCTCGCCGAGGAACTGGTCCGCACCCTGCAGGACATGCAGGTCGGGCGCAGCCGCCGGGAGTCATACCTCGCCCTTGCCGAACGCACCAATATCCCGGAACTGCGCAGCTTTGTGCAGGCAGTGGTGCAGGCAGACACCTACGGCATAGCCATCAGCCGGGTCCTTCGCGTGCAGGCCAAGGTGATGCGGGTCAAACGCCGCCAGCGTGCCGAAGAGAAAGCCATGAAGCTACCGGTAATGATCCTGTTTCCGCTGCTGTTCTTCATCTTCCCGGTCCTCTTCATCGCCATCTTGGGGCCAGCCGTCATCAACACCATCGAGACGTTCGCCAACCAGTAAGGTGGGGACTTCCGCAGGATTGACCCCAACACAAGGTACCCGCAGGGTTTCCACAGGATCCAAGCTCAATCAGGGTTTTCCCAACCTCAGAAAGTAGCCTTAAGTCATGTCCCTTTCAGGTCCCGAAGCAGCCGACAGCAGCGCCAACGGCGTCTGCTCGCCGGCGCCTGCGGGCCCTGACGGCATGCATCACAACGAATCGGAGAGTGCCACCTTGCCCGTCCTCGACCTGGATGTACTTCACGATCTTGAAGAAGACATGGGTAGCAGCGGCGTCGCGCACAACTTCGCCCGGGACTACATCAAGATCTGGGACAAGCGCCGGACTTACCTTGAGTCGTCGGTCGAGGACAACGACGCCGATGCTGCCATGGACGCCGTCCTCAGCCTGAAGAACTCCGCCATGATGGTGGGCGCCTCACGGTTGGCCCAGCTGGCAGTGAATCTCGAACGCCTCGTCAAGAACGGAGACATGCCCGGCGTTCGCCGTCTGCTGCCGTTCGTGGCGCTGACCGGCGAACAGACCGTCTGCGGCCTGAAACAGGGCTACCTTCCGCCGGACGCCTAGGTAGCCGACGCCCGGGACCTGGGTCCCGCACGGGCCGCGAGCGCGGCGCGCCGCCGCAAACCCCGACCCTACTCCGGCCGCTTCGGCGCCAGCCGATAGCCGACGCCGCGCACGGTGACCAGCCACCGCGGATCCTGCGGGTCCTCGCGGAGCTTGCGGCGAAGGTTGCCGATGTGGACTTCCACGGCCCGCTCGTCGGCCTCGCTGATATACGTATCCTCGCCGTAGTACTCCCCCCGCACCACGCGAACCAGGTCGGCCCGGGTCCGCACCGCGCCCGTCCCCCGCAGCAGCTCGTGCAGCAGGTCGAATTCGCTCCGGGTCAGGCCCAGCGGCGTTCCGCGCAGGGCCACTGTCCGGGTTTCGGTGTCGAGCGCCAGCCCGTTGTGCTGCAGCACGGTGCTGCGGCGTGACCGCAAAGTTCCGGATGCACCAACCGGCCCCGAATCCGCAGCGGACCCGGCAGCTTCGTCGGCTGAACCGGCTACCCTGGGCCGGCGCAGCATGGCCGAGATGCGGGCGCGCAGCTCGCGCGGACGGAACGGCTTGACGATGTAGTCGTCGGCGCCGCCCTGCAGAGCCGTGATGGTGTCCAGCTCGTCATTCCTGCCGGTGAGCATCACGACGTAAGCGTCGCTGAACTGCCGGATGCGGCGGAGGACTTCGAACCCATCAATGTCCGGCAGGCCGACGTCGAGCGTTATTACGTTAGCCTGGCGCTGCCTGGCCACATCAACCCCGTCGCGGCCGGTCCCGGCCGAGTGCACTTCAAAACCAGCCTGCTGCAAAACCGCGTCGAGGAGATTCCTGACATCCACGTCATCCTCGATAACAACGGCAACACCAAGATCGCCCACCGCTACCTCAATCCAGGTAAAAACCATCGCACAGCCCAGCGCAATGCGGTAACCGTTACCAGATTACCTACGCTACAACGTCCACCGGCAGAATGAACCTAATTTCTCAAATGTTTTGGACGGTCCGGCCGGTGACGCCCCGCTCCCCTCCAAATACCGAAGAATAGCTGTGCATAATGGGCTTCATGTGTTCGTTTAACTACGAGTGGCCCCGGAATTCGGAAGTGCAGCCGAGTACCGGGCGAAGCCGCATTGGGTGAGCAGGTGCTGGTCCGCGACACGGACCGGTTCTTCCGCCGCCTGCGGCCCCGCGTCCAGGTGGCCCTCTGCCAGCTCCCAGTAACGGTGATTCTCGCCGCGCTGGCAGTCGCAGCCCCTGCGGTGTGGCCCGCCCTGATCCAAAGTGGCGTGTTTATCGCCGCCATCGTCATGATGGTCGCCACGTTTCTCGGCTGCTTTCTGGTTCCCTGGGAAAGGCTGCCGCCCAACGCCTACCTGATTATTCCGATACTCGATCTCGTGGTCATCGGGCTGGCCCGCAACGGCGCGGTTCCAGCCGTTGCCGGACTTGGAGTTCTGGCGATATTCCCGGTGATCTGGCTTTCCAGTTCCGACAGATTCCCGCGCACCACTGTATTCCTGAGCTTTTTCGGCCCGCTCCTCATCGGCATTCCCACGCTCGTGCAAAAGTTTCCCAAGATTTCACCTTCGGACATGGCCACGGCAATTCTGCTGCCCCTAATGATGGTGGCCGTCTCTGTGGCCATTCGCTTCGCCAGCGCCAATGTGCGGTTGCAGCGGCAGCGGCTGGAGCAGAAGGACGCCGAGCTGCGCGAACTGCTCGTGGAAACCAGGAACCGCGAACGGCTGCTGAAGACCATCCTGGACACCACGGATGTAGGCATTGTGGCCGTGGATGCCGACGGCCAGAAGGTGCTGGTCAACGACCAGCAGAAAACCTTCAGGCAGGCGGCAGCCCCCGCAGGCGTAGTGCAGCCGTTGGAAGCCGAGCAGCTGATGTTCGGCCAGGACCGGGTGACCCCGCTTCCGCTGGACAAGAGGCCCATCCGCCGCGCAGTCGCCGGCGAGACTTTTGCCGACTACCTCGTGTGGCTGGGCGAGGGCACCGCCCAAAGGGCCGTCTCCACTGCTGCCCGGATCATCAAGAACGACGACGGCGGGTTCAGTGGGGCGGTGATCGTCTACACCGACGTCACGGGGTTGGTAGAGGCGCTCTCCGCGAAGGAGGAACTGATCTCTAACGTTTCCCACGAGTTCCGCAGCCCCCTGATGTCGGTCGTGGGCAATGTTGATCTGGTCCTGGAGGAAGCTGACGGCCTGTCCCCCGACTCCGTGCACCGGCTGGAAATAGTGCAGCGCAACGCCGAACGGCTGCTCTCGCTGGTCTCCGAGCTTCTCGTGTCGGCCTCCGCCGTCCTGGCCGTGCACCCCCGCCGGACCGACCTCGCCGGCCTCGTCGAGAACAGCATCGGATCGGTCCAGGCACAGGCCGACGCCAGCCACGTCTCCTTGGCCACCGATGTTCCGGCTCCCCTGTGGGCGCACGCCGATCCGCTCCGCATCGGGCAGGCCCTGGACAACCTGGTGTCCAATGCCATCAAATACTCTCCCGACGGCGGCAAGGTCACCGTGAGTGCCCGGCGCAGCGACTCGTGGGTACAGCTGAAGGTCCAGGACACGGGCATGGGCATTAGCGAAGAGGAAACCTCCCGGGTCTTCACCCGCTTCTTCCGCAGCCAGGCGGCACGCCAGGCTGCCATTCCCGGTGTGGGCCTGGGGCTGTCCATCACCAAGACCATCGTGGAACGGCACGGCGGCGACATCTCGTGTGAAAGCAAGCCCGGCGCCGGCACCACCTTCACCCTCACCCTGCCGGCCGAGGGGGTTACTGAGTCCTGAAGCCGGTTTTCGGGCAGGTTCGGTCTGCACCGGGGACTCTGATGTGCGCATACACCGTGCTTCCCGTGGTCCGGGTTTTCCAGAATCGTGGTTTTCCACATGGGCCCGGTTTTCCACATAGACCAAGTGCACCGTCCTTTTTCTTACAAGCCGGTGGCAAGCTCGATGCATGAACAGTGGTGTGGCTGCTGCAGAGGTGTTGGAGGCTATTGCTGCCTCTGCCTTGGCGATGGCTGCAGAGCTCCGGAGGGCCGCTGACCCGGGTTCGGGGGACTCTGGTTTCGAGCCGGATCCCGTTGACCCTCTTGGGGAGCAGGCGACTGCATGCCTGGACGGGCTGACCGGGGTGGCGGGGATGGAGGCCCGGCTTGCGGCTGTGAAGGTGGATCTCGTTGCCGGGTACGTCACGGCGGACGCGGCCATGGCAGTCCCGGGCAATAGCCCGCAGGATACGGCCATCCGGCAGATGGCCGTGAGGGCGGAGGTGGCCGGCGCGCTGACCATCAGCGAAGGCGCTGCCGAACGGTTTGCTGGTGGAAGCGGTCCTGCTGACCACGGAACTGCCGGTGACTCTTGCCGCGCTGCAGGCGGGAGGCATTTCGTGGCAGCATGCCCGGATCATGTGTGATGAGACCGAAGGGCTGTCACCTGAAGCGGCCGCGGCGTTCGAGGCCCACTTCCTGGACCCGGACGCTCCCGGCGCGGCGCGGGGCTGCCCGGCCGGGGAGCTGGCGCCGGCGAGGTTCCGGGCCAAGGCACGCTATTGGCGGGAACGGCATCACCAGGACAGTATCGAAAAACGGCACTCCAAGAGCGTGCAGGACCGGCGGCTGGAGTACCGGCCGGACCGGGACGGCATGGCCTGGCTCTCGGCCTATCTGCCCGCTGACCAGGCCGCCGGGATCTGGAACCGCACCACCGCCATCGCACGTGGTCTTCAAGGGCCCACCGAAACCCGCACCCTCACCCAGCTCCGGGCCGATGTCTTTTCCACCAGGCTGCTCACACCAAACCACGGCAGTGAGGTGCCGTCCCCGGCAGCGCAGGTCCTGGTCACAGTTCCGGTGTTCTCGCTGCTCGGCATGACGGACGAACCGGCCACCCTGGACGGGTACGGGCCGATCCCGGCGTCCATGGCCCGCCGGCTCGTCGCCGACGGCGCCACGTCGTTCTTCCGGGTCCTTACCGACCCGCGGGACGGGGCACCGCTGGAAATCGGCCGCACCAGCTACCGGCTCACCAAACCCATGCGCCACTGGCTGCGCCTCCGCGACGCGCGCTGCACGTTCCCCGGCTGCACCAACCATTCCCTGGACAACGACGCCGACCACATCCTCGCCTGGGCCGCCGGCGGCGGCACCGGCGTCGCCAACCTCGGCCAGCCCTGCCCCAAACACCACCGACTCAAACACGCCACCGCGTGGAGACCGGTCGGCGCCACCAAGGACAACCCGCCCGGCTGGACCTCACCCGCCGGACGCCACTATTCGGCCGAACACCAGGACTGGGAACCACCCACCTGGCCAGATGGTTTTGAGCCCGGGAACTTTGACCCGGGCAACGTTGAATCGATGGAGCCCCTGCCGGGGCCAGGCTGCCTAGATCCAGCCGCAGCCAGCGATGACTGGACGGGGCTGCGACGTGGCCAGGGATGGCCCGAACTGGCTTCGGGTCAGAATTGGCCTGAGCCACCGCCTGACGAAGACCGTCCGGACCTGGAATCGAGTCAGGGCTGGTCGGAGCCACCGCCTGACCAAGACTGTCTGCAACCCGCGGCACCCAGCTGTGATTGGCCCGAGCCATCACCAGCCCAAAGCTGGCACGAGCCACCTGACCTAGAATGGCCGGCGCCGGAGGGCTGGCCCGAACCTCCGGAGCATCCTGACTACCCGGATAGCCTCTACCGAGTCAGCGGCTACTCACACATGCCCGATCACCCGGACCTGGAGCCCTCGACGGTGATGATCAACCGGGGACTAACAACCACTCCGAGCGACTAATGCCGCTGACCGCGCGGCCGCAGCAACCATCGTTCACGGCAGCGTGACCACGGAGGATACGCGAAAGAAGCAGCGCCTAGTCCAGCGGCAGGGTCACAGTAACGGATGTCCCCGCGGCCAGAGCTGACTCGATCGCCATCTGCCCGCCCGCGGACGTCACCGCCAGGCGCATGAGCCGCAGTCCCATGCCTGAGTGCCTGCCATGGGTGGCCGCCTCAACGTTGAAGCCGGCGCCGTCGTCAGTCACGCGGAGCTGGATGGAGTGGTTGTCCCCGGAACGGCAGACACAGCACAGCCGAACGGTAACGGCAGCTGCGTCTGCGTATTTATGGATGTTGCTCAGGAGCTCCTGCGCTGCCCGGTAGAGCAGCGTGGCCGACTTCCTGTCCACTTCCATTCCATGGTGGGGCGCCTCGAGGTGCACGGTGATCCCGCGTTCGCGCAGCGGGATGGCCAAACGGTCAATCGCCCCCGCGACGCCAAGCGCATAGAAATCAACCGGATGCGTATCGGTGAGAACGCCACGGACTGCGACAACGTCGTCGCTTGTTAGTGATTTCATGCTTCTACGGTGCGCCCGCAGCCTTGTTATTTTCTTGTAACCTCTGCGGCGTGTCCCCCGTTTGCAGGGGCGCATCGGAGGCGTTCGACTCCGGCCGCTATGCGAGCGTGTATCCCGCCCCGCGGACCGTCCTCAGCCAGCGCGGCTGCCGGGCGTCGTCCCCCAGCTTTCGGCGCAGGTTGCCAATGTGGGTTTCAACAATCCGACCAGGGTCGCGTGTTCCGGCGGCGCCGCCGCCCGAGGCCCCTCCGTCCCCGGCGCTTGCCTCCCGCTTCACGAGTCCCAGAAGCGCGACGAGTTCCGCCTTCGTGACCACGCCGCTGCCGCGCTGGAGCAGGATGTACAGGAGGTCAAACTCGGTGCGGGTCAGCTGCAGGGCCTCGCCGCCGAGCGTAGCGGCGCGCGTAGCAGCGTTTATCGCCAGCCCCTTGTGCTCATACGCCTTGGCTGAAGCCCGGAGACGCGGCGAAACCAGCGGCGGCTCCCGGGGCGTCAAAATTGGCGGAATGGTCAGCTCCCGGGGCCGGCGCAGCATGCCGTCAACCCGTACCCTCAGTTCCCGCGGGCGGATGGGCTTGACCATATAGTCATCGGCCCCGGCGTTGAAGGCCTTCAGCGTGGCCCTGAGATCGCGGCGCGCAGTGACAACCAGGATATAGGTGTGGCTGAACTCGCGGATGCGCCGAAGCACTTCGTACCCGCCCATGTCCGGCAGCACCAGGTCCAGCGTGACGGTGTCAGGCTGCTTGGCACGCACCAGCGCAAGCCCGGATTCGCCGGTGGCTGCGCAATGCACCTCGAAGCCGGCTTCCCCGAGCGTGGCCCGCAGGAGCAACCGGACTTCCTCGTCCCGCTCGATGACGACAACAACGCGACGATCATTCATCCCTTACCCCCTGTAAGGACCGCATGATTTAAGACTGCGTCTCAGCCTACTAGCCGGGTGCGCGTAATTGAGGGAGCGCCCTCATGTCCGGCAACACGGCTGCCCCGCAAAACACCGGTAGCTACTCGCGCAGCGCCCGGGTGAGCTCCGCCCGCGCCAGCAGTTCGCCGTCGGACGGATAGGCAACTTCCTCGAACACCAGGGGGTGCGGCGCGGCCAGGACAGAGCGGGCGTCGCGTTTCCTCGCCAACAGCCGCTCGTGCAGCCACTCCGGACGCTCCTGCCCCTCCCCGACGTACAGGGCGGACCCCACCAGGGCGCGCACCATGTTGTGGCAGAACGCGTCGGCCTGGACGGTGGCAACGATAACGCCGTCCTGTCCGCGGGCGAACTCGAACCGCTGCAGCTCCCGGACCGTCGTGGAACCTTCGCGCGGCTTGCAGAACGACAGGAAGTTGTGAAGCCCCAACAGCTGCCCGGCGCCCTCGTTCAGCAGGTCCACGTCCAGAGGCGCTTTATGCCACAGCGTGTCATACCGGCTGAGCGGGTCCCACTTCTCCAGGCCGTCCGCGATGCGGTAGCTGTAGCGGCGCCACAGTGCCGAGAACCGGGCATCGAAACCCCCCGGGGCAACGGCAGCATGGTGCACCACGATGGCCCCGGCCTGGTCCCCCAGCCCCCGGCTCAGCGTTCCCCGCAGGCGGCGCAAAAGGGCGACGGCGGGATCAATTGCCGCCCCGCGGCTCAGTCCCAGCCACTCGGCTTCCGTGAGGTCGAGGTGGACCACCTGGCCGCGGGCATGGACGCCGGCGTCGGTCCGCCCGGCGACCGTGACGCGCACCGGCCGGCGGAGCAAAAGCTCCAGGGCGCCCTCCAGAACTCCCTGCACCGTACGCAGGCCCGGCTGCACCGCCCACCCGCTGAATGGACCGCCGTCGTACGCCAGATCAAGCCGGATACGCAAAAACCCGCCGCCCCCCGAAACGGGGGCAGCGGGTTTTTGTTGGGTCATAGACTCAAGTCTATGCGAAGGATTTAGCGAATTACTTCGCGTCCTTGGCCTCGTCGGCCGGAGCCTCTTCAGCAGCACCTTCTTCGGCCGGAGCCTCTTCGGCCGGAGCTTCCTCAGCGGCCGGAGCCTCTTCGGTTGCAGCTTCGGTCTCAGCAGCTTCGGTCTCGACGACCTCAGCCTCAGGAGCTTCCTCAGCAGCCGGAGCAGCAGCAGCGGCGGCCTGGGTGGCCTCGGCTACAACAGCCTGCTTGGCGGAAACCGGCTCGAGAACCAGTTCGATGACAGCCATGGGAGCGTTGTCACCCTTGCGGTTGCCGATCTTGGTGATGCGGGTGTAGCCGCCGTTGCGGTTCTCCACAGCCTGCGCTATGTCGGTGAACAGCTCGTGGACGACGCCCTTGTTGCTGATCAGACCGAGCACGCGGCGGCGGGAAGCGAGGTCGCCACGCTTGGCGAAGGTGACCAGGCGCTCTGCGTACGGCTTCAGGCGCTTGGCCTTGGTGACCGTGGTGGTGATCCGCTTGTGCTCGAACAGTGCGGAAGCCAGGTTCGCGAGCATCAGACGCTCGTGAGCCGGGCCGCCTCCGAGGCGCGGACCCTTAGTGGGGGTAGGCATAATTGTTTCTCCTCATATGGAAGCCGGGAGGCTGCGCACAACGCGGTGCGGGCCAGCCCCTCGGCCAAGATCTGCTTGTTAGAGCTCGTCGTCGCTGAACGCGGCGTCGTCCTCTTCGATGGCTGCGGCGCGGGCGGCCAGGTCGAAACCGGGAGGCGAGTCCTTCAGGGACAGGCCCAGTTCAACCAGCTTTGCCTTGACCTCATCGATGGACTTCGCACCGAAGTTGCGGATGTCCATCAGGTCAGCCTCGGAGCGGGCAACGAGTTCACCCACGGTGTGGATGCCCTCACGCTTGAGGCAGTTGTAGGAACGGACGGTGAGGTCCAGATCCTCAATCGGCAGAGCCATGTCTGCTGCCAGGGCAGCATCCGTCGGCGACGGGCCGATTTCGATACCCTCAGCTGCGGTGTTCAGCTCGCGGGCCAGACCGAACAGTTCCACCAGGGTGGTGCCAGCGGAAGCAACGGCATCGCGCGGGGCGATGGCCTGCTTGGTCTCGACGTCGACAATGAGCTTGTCGAAGTCGGTGCGCTGCTCAACACGGGTGGCTTCCACGCGGAAAGTAACCTTCAGCACCGGCGAGTAGATGGAGTCAACCGGAATACGGCCGATCTCTGCGTCGCCGGACTTGTTCTGAGCTGCCGATACGTAGCCGCGGCCGCGCTCGATGGTCAGTTCGAGTTCGAACTTGCCCTTCGAGTTCAGCGTGGCAATGTGCAGATCCGGGTTGTGGAACTCGACGCCGGCCGGAGGAGCAATGTCCGCGGCGGTGACGACTCCGGGGCCCTGCTTGCGCAGGTAAGCAACAACCGGCTCGTCGTGCTCGGAGGACACGGACAGGTTCTTGATGTTGAGGATGATCTCGGTGACATCTTCCTTGACACCCGGAACCGTCGTGAACTCGTGCAGCACGCCATCGATCCGGATGCTGGTTACAGCGGCACCGGGGATGGAGGAGAGCAGGGTACGGCGGAGGGAGTTTCCGAGGGTGTATCCGAAGCCCGGCTCCAGCGGTTCAATGATGAAACGGGAGCGGTTTTCGGAGACGACCTCTTCGGAGAGGGTGGGGCGCTGTGCAATGAGCACTTAGGTTTCCTTTCGGCGAGCATCCGCTATATGACGCAACACAGGTGGTGGAAAATCGGTCTGAGGACTTAACGCGCTGGGCTTGCCCGGACCCGAAACGGGTCCGGGCAAGCTCCAAGCTGCGGAAAGTACTTAGACGCGGCGGCGCTTCGGCGGACGGCAGCCGTTGTGGGCGGCGGGGGTGACGTCCTGGATGGAGCCAACCTCGAGGCCGGCAGCCTGCAGCGAGCGGATAGCGGTTTCGCGTCCGGAACCCGGTCCCTTGACGAACACGTCAACCTTCTTCAGGCCGTGCTCCTGTGCACGCTTGGCGGCGGCTTCGGCAGCCATCTGAGCGGCGAACGGGGTGGACTTACGCGAGCCCTTGAATCCAACCTCACCGGCGGAAGCCCAGGAGATCACAGCACCGGTCGGGTCCGTGATGGACACGATGGTGTTGTTGAACGTGCTCTTGATGTGCGCCTGGCCAAGCGCGATATTCTTCTTGTCCTTCTTACGCGGCTTGCGAACCGCGCCACGAGTCTTCGGGGGCATTTCTTCTCCTACAGAAAGTTATTTGGGGGAAGGCCGTGCTGATCCCACAGTTGCCATCAGGCAAATGCGGTTTAGCGGGCCTTCTTCTTGCCGGCGACAGTGCGCTTCGGGCCCTTGCGGGTACGAGCGTTGGTCTTCGTACGCTGACCGCGTACGGGCAGGCCCTTGCGGTGACGCAGGCCTTCGTAGCTGCCGATCTCAACCTTGCGGCGGATATCTGCTGCCACTTCGCGGCGAAGGTCACCCTCAACCTTGTAGTTGCCTTCAATGTAGTCACGCAGCTCTACCAGCTGCGCGTCCGTCAGGTCCTTGACCCGAACGTCAGCGCTGATGCCGGTGGCAGCCAGGGTTTCGTGTGCACGGGTCTTGCCCACGCCGTAGATGTAAGTAAGCGCAATTTCCAGCCGCTTTTCGCGGGGAATGTCTACGCCAGCGAGACGAGCCATAGTGGCGGTACTCCTTGAATAAACCGGAGGTCGTAGGCAGTACACCCGCACCTTCAGTGCGGCCCCAGCCTCCGACCGGGGGTTAGCTGTCCAGGCCCATGCGTCCCAGTTCAGCTTGTGCTGCCTTTATTTACTTGCGTGGGTTAGCAACCCAGGGATTCCCCGGAGGGAATTAGCCCTGGCGCTGCTTGTGGCGCGGGTTCTCGCAGATCACCATGACCCGGCCGTTACGGCGGATCACTTTGCACTTTTCGCAGATCTGCTTGACGCTCGGCTTGACCTTCATGGCGTTCCTTTGCGTGATAGCAGTTGGTCCGATGAACCGGCCTTAGGCTGATGCCTTGGCCGCCCAACGTTTACTTGTAGCGGTAGACGATACGACCACGTGTCAGGTCGTAAGGGCTCAGCTCCACCACTACGCGGTCCTCAGGGAGAATCCTGATGTAGTGCTGGCGCATCTTTCCAGAGATGTGTGCCAGGACGACGTGCTTGTTGGTGAGCTCAACACGAAACATCGCGTTGGGCAGCGCCTCAGTCACTACGCCCTCGATCTCAATGACCCCGTCCTTCTTGGCCATATCCTCCGCTAACTGTTGTTTGCCGCAGACCTCCGGCGGGCGCCGGGCATGACTGCGGACGTTTTTGATTTGATTGACCGTCGCCCTCCGGCCCGCAATTGGGCGTGGCAGGGCAGACAACCAACATGCAACTTTACGGCATTGTCCCCGGAAAGTTAAATCCAGCCATGTTAGCGCACATTGCCCGGGTATGCACCAAATTCTCCCGCAGGAGTTGTCACCGCCTGCGCGCTGCCCACCCCGTCCAGGATGGCCAAACGTACGACGTCGGCTGCCGCACTCTGCAGGGTTATGAGACTTACCTGCCGGGCAGCTTCCGTACTCCTGTCCAGTTCCTGGCCTCCGGTGGCGAGGCAGAACACGGTGTCCCCGTCCGCTAGGGTGTGGCTCGGATTCAATGCCCGGGCCAGGCCGGCATGGGAGGCCGAGGCGGTCCGCTTGCACTCGGCAACATCGAGCGCTGCGTTGGTGGCGACGACGACCAAGGTGGTGTTCAGCGGCGGCTGACTGAGCTTGGGGCCACGACCGCCGGGTTCCCTAGCCGAGCTTGCGAGGTTAGGGGGCGGGTGGGGAGGCTCACCGGAAGCTTCAGGAACCAGCGGAAGGCCGAGCGCATTGACTACCGCTATCGCACCTACAACAACCGACCCGCCGCCGGAGATGTTCTCAAGCGTGACCGACGCCGTGCCTACTCCCCCTTTGTACTGCCCGCGCCCAATGACTGCTCCGGTGCCTGCACCCACGTTGCCGCGTTCGACGTCGTGCCCTTCTGCCCGTGCACCCGCCGCTTCCGCCGCGGCGTAGCCCATGCCGGCGTCGGGGCGGGCGCCGAAGTCGCCTCCCCGCCCCAGGTCGAAGATGGCGGCGGCCGGCACAATGGGCACCACGCCGCCGATCACGGCGAAGCCCCGGCCCTGCTCCTCACACCACCGCTGCACACCGTGGGCCGCAACCAGGCCGTAGGCGCTGCCGCCGGTAAGCACCACGGCATCCACGGTGGACACCAGCGTGGTGGGGTCCAGCGCATCGGTCTCATGGGTGCCGGGCCCTCCCCCGCGCACGTCCACGGATCCCACTGTCCCCGCCGGGGGCAGAACCACTGTCACCCCGCTCAGCCACCCGCCGTCGGACTTTTGCCGGTGGCCCACCCGGATCCCGGGCACATCGGTGATCTTGCCGCGCACTTCCATGCGCCCATTCTGATACGGAATTTCCCCACGACGCACAAAATCCCTGGCGACACCGGAATTCCGG